>JASBSE010000443.1 GCA_030149115.1 Winogradskyella sp.
TTATTCTCCCAATTGATTTTAGATTGGCTTACGAGGTAGAAAATGCGCACTTAGCTTCAACATTATCATTGAGCGATATGCGCGCTTGGAATCAAGAGCCACATAACCCAAGATTATTGGCTGAGAATGGTATCAATTTCGCCTTAACAACACATGGTTTAAAGTCTAAAAAATCTTTTAAATCTAATTTACTAAAAGCCATAGAAAGCGGACTTTCTAAACAAAAAGCACTTGAAGCGTTGACTACAGTTCCTGCTTCATTATTAGGAAAATCTGATGTTTTAGGCACTTTAAAAGCTGGTAGCTATGCCAACTTTTTAATTACTTCTGGAGATATTTTTGAAAAGAACACAAAACTCTTCGAAAACTGGGTTCAAGGTGAAGCGCATGTAATTGAAGACATGAATACCAGAGATATTGATGGTGATTATACTTTTAAATTAGCAGGAGAAGATTACAAACTATCCATTTCTGGGAGTACATCAAAACCTAATGCAAAACTTGAAAGTGGAGACCATCAATTAGGTTCTAAATTAAACTACGCAAATGATTGGGTTAACCTCACCTTTAAAACTACAGACAGTACAAAAAGTGAATTTATTAGAGTTGTAGCCAATGCTGCAAATAATAACAGCCTTAATGGTAAAGCTATTCTACCTAATGGTAATGAATTGTCATTTTTTGCGAGTAAGGCTAGTTCAAACGAGCAGGACGACTCAAAGAAAAAGGATAAGAAAGACTCAGAAACTTCAAACGAAAGTATGAGTCCTATCACCTATCCTAATCTAGCATTCGGATTCACAGAACAACCAAAATCTGAAACCTTATTATTCAAAAATGCTACGGTTTGGACCAATGAGAAAGATGGTATTTTAGAAAATACCGATTTACTTATTAAAAACGGTAAGATTTCTAAAATCGGTAAAAACCTTTCAGACAAAAACGCTACAGTTATTGATGCTACCGGAAAACACATCACTGCAGGAATCATTGACGAGCACACACATATTGCTGCAGCTTCTATTAACGAAGGAGGACAAAATTCTTCTGCCGAAGTGACTATAGAAGATGTTATAGATGATGAGGACATTAACATTTATCGAAATCTTGCTGGTGGAGTGACATCGATTCAGATTTTACATGGATCTGCAAATCCTATTGGTGGTCGTTCGGCAATTATTAAATTAAAATGGGGAGAATCTGCGGATAATCTCATTTACGATAATTCACCAAAGTTTATAAAATTCGCTTTAGGTGAAAACGTAAAACAATCAAGATCTAGTAGAAATGAGCGTTTCCCGCAATCGCGAATGGGAGTTGAGCAAGTATTTGTAGATTATTTTACAAGAGCAAAAGCTTATGACGATGCCAAAAAAAGCGGTAAACCTTATCGTAAAGATTATGAGATGGAAGTTTTAGCTGAAATTTTAAATAAAGAACGTTTCATTTCTTGCCACTCTTATGTGCAAAGTGAAATAAATATGTTGATGAAAGTTGCTGAGCAATTCAACTTCAACATTAACACATTTACACACATACTTGAAGGTTACAAAGTTGCTGATAAAATGAAAGATCATGGTGTTGGTGGCTCAACCTTTAGCGATTGGTGGGCATACAAATACGAAGTAAATGATGCTATACCTTACAACGCATCTATAATGCACAATGCAGGTGTAGTTACTGCGATTAATAGTGATGATGCAGAAATGTCTCGCCGATTAAACCAGGAAGCTGCGAACTCTGTAAAATATGGTAATGTTAGCGAAGAGGATGCATTAAAATTTGTGACTCTAAATCCTGCAAAACTACTTCATTTAGATGACAGAGTTGGTAGCCTTAAAGTTGGTAAAGATGCTGATGTCGTTTTATGGTCAGATCATCCGCTTTCAGTATACGCAAAAGCTGAAAAAACAATTATTGAAGGTGTAACTTATTTTGATTTGGAGCGCGATAAACAAATGCGAAAAGCCATTCAAAAAGAAAAAAGTGAGCTTATTAACAGTATGCTACAAGAGAAAAACAAAGGGTTGAAAACACAGCCTATCCAGAAGAAAGAAAAAGAATTATTGCATTGCGATTCTATGGATGGGGAGCATACAACACATAATCATTAAAAATTATTAAGATGAAAACATTAAAACATATAAATATTGTTCTTTTAATGCTGTGTGTTACTTTAAGTTTTGCACAGCAAACACCTGCACCAAAGCAAACCAAGGATTTTGCTATTGTTGGTGCTACTGCGCACATTGGTAATGGAGACGTTATTGAAAACAGTATCATCGTGGTAAGTAATGGTAAAATAACAACGATTGGTCCTGAGGCTTCTACTCCACTGACCAGACAAGCCATGGATATCATTGACGCAAAAGGCAAACACGTGTATCCAGGTTTTATAGTATCTAACGGAACCTTAGGACTGGTTGAAGTTGATGCTGTTAAAGCATCTAATGATCTTTCTGAAATGGGAACTTTTAACCCTAATGTTCGTAGTATTATTGCTTATAACGCAGAGTCTAAAGTTGTAGAATCTATGCGACCTAATGGTGTTTTACTTGGGCAAGTAGTGCCTCGAGGAGGACGAATTACAGGAACCTCTTCTATTGTACAATACGATGCATGGAACTGGGAAGATGCGTCTATAAAAACAGACGATGGTATACACATTAACTGGCCAAGTAGCTTTAGTAGAGGGCGTTGGTGGCTAGGTGAAGATCCAGGTCTTAAACCAAACAAAAATTACGACAAGCAAGTAAAAGAACTAACAGATTACTTTAATGAAGCTAAAGCCTACAATAATGGCAACAAAGCAACAAAGCACTTGCCGTTTGAGGCTATGTCTGGCTTGTTTAATGGTAGTCAGCATTTATACATCAATGCAGATGATGCTAAAAGCATCACAGACGCTGTTAACTTTTCAAAAGCACAAGGTATTAGCAAAGTAACTATTGTAGGAGGCTACCAAGCCATTGAAGTTGCAGATGTTTTAAAGCAAAATAATGTATCTGTAATGTTGCGACGTGTACACTCATTACCAGAATTAGAAGATCATGACTATGACTACAACTTCAAACAAGCTAAACAACTAGTTGATGCCGGTGTTTTGGTCTCGCTGGAAACTAGTGGAGATATGGAGCGTATGAATTCTAGAAATTTACCATTTTACGCAGGTACTACAGTAGCTCACGGATTAACGAAAGAGCAAGCGCTTCAATTAATAACATTAAATGCAGCCAAAATAATGGGAATTGATGATATGTACGGAAGCTTAGAGGTTGGCAAAAGCGCAACACTTTTTATTAGCGAAGGCGATGCTTTAGATATGCGAACCAATAAGTTGACACATGCCTTTATTGATGGCAGAAACGTTAGTCTAGAAACGCATCAAACAAAGCTTTGGAAACGTTATTCTGAAAAATATAAAAATCAGGAAAACTAGAAACTAAAAAGCGAGCTGAATAGCTCGCTTTTTTAATGTATAATCACAACTACTTTATAGTTTTAGCACCTTCTGGTATTTTAAAAATAGAGTCCTCTGGTGCTTTTTTAGATAATGAAGCATCAGTAAACATTACTGTATTTCGTTTTTCAGTTGGCAGGCTATTTTCGTACTTATACCAATCTATAGACTTAGGTAATTTTAAACCATTAAGCGTTTGCCAGTTGTTATAGCGAATAAAATGAAAGTCTTTACTCTTTTCATCTTTACCAAAAGTCACTGTATATCCTAACCATGCCATTTCACCTGTAGCTTTGTCATAGTAAATTTTATACTGGTCATCTGGTGACTCACCAACTCCAGATTCATAAGAAATTAAAATTCCTGGATATTTTTTATCCTCAAAAGTAAGTGGTTCAATATCTTCATACATAATACCATCATCTCCTAAAACAAAAGGCATTGCATAAAAATAAAACATAAGACCTTTATAAAATTTGGCGTTGCCCTCGTATGGCTTATTGTCCTTTTCCAGAACCCATTGTGTAGTACCATCGTAACCCATTTTATAATCTGGTGTTTCAATAACTTCAGCTCTTGTTTTTAGATTTAAAGTAGTTACTTCATTTCCGTTTGGTCTTTCCATTGTAAAGGAAAGTAACTTCATGGTATTCCAAGTATCTATTCCGCCATGTGCATTAAACACTTTAGTAATTGATTCTGGGTAAATACTTGTTATTATGTCTTCTTTTTTAACTTCATTTACAACTGTAGATTCTATTTGCTTTTCGTTTTTACAAGCTGAAAACAGTAAGATTATAAGTGAAAAGGAAATTGCTTTTTTCATGGTTAGATTTATTAGTTGGTCAATTGGACGAAGCTTAAATCTTTACATTACAAAAAAGCTTCAGAAATAATCTGAAGCTTTTGAAACGTTATGTTTAAACCTTTATTCAACAACTAACTTTTCAGTAATAATGTTATTACCACTTCTTAATTGAATAAAATACAATCCTGAATTTAAAGACTCCAGATTTAACTCAAAGGTATTATTAAATTCCTTTTTTGGAATATTGATTGTCTTGCCTTGAATGTCTATCAAAGAGACTTTAATGGTATTCAATAAATCTTGACTTAATGTGATTGTTACCTTATCTGTTGTCGGATTTGGAAAAACATTAACCTCTACACCTTCAAAATCATTTACAGAAAGTGGTTCAACAAACGTGGTATTGAATGTATTAGTAATAACAGGAGTATTAAAATCAAAATAAATCGCAGCTGTATTTGGTATAACGTCACCTAAAGCATAATCTGACTGTGGTTTTATTCTAAAGTACACAAAACCCATACTACCAGCTTCATCGTCTTGCTCTGCTGGTAAATTAATATTGTCAAAATACCATTCTAAATCACTCCCTGTTCTGGTTACTACATAATCATGACTAGAGCGCAGCATCTGGAACGATGTTTCATCTAACTGAGAATCCAATGCATCTTCAATTCTAATAAACTCAGCTGGTGCTGTTCCTAGATTCTGAAAACGAACTGTGTAATACAACCATTCATCTGACAATATAAAATCGTCGTACACTATTTCAGGTCCGTGAGCTTCTGCTTTATCGTTAGGATCATATGATCCCACTACCACTTCTGTTAACGTAGAAGTATTATTGTTTGCAACCATGTCATTAGTATCAGTTATATAGACTACAGAATTGGAAACCAAATCATCTAAAGCTACAGTAACTGGTGTTTGCAAAGTTATTTCAACTACTTCACTAGAAGATGCTGCTAAATCTGTAAAGTCCAAAATAAAGCCAGTAGCCGTCGTTGTAATGGACATGTTTGGATTGCTTAGAATAGTTGAAATGATTTCTAAATTTTCATCTAAAGTAAATTCAACAGAGCCACTAGCAATATCACTTCCAAGAAGATTTTCAATTATCAATAGATTAGTATGTTCAAAACCTGGACGTGGTGGAGCCGATGGGTTAATTAAATACACTGCTAAATCTTCACAACTCAAATTATCTACTACTGGAAAATTAAGATCAACAACTTCACCGAATAAAGCAGCTATGTCATCAAAAGAAGTCACTGGTTGCGTAAAGCAGCTTACTAGTTCACCATTAACAGCAAATGAAACATCATAAGTATCATTTTCATCTGTACTAACTATTGTAAAACTTCCTGTTGATGTATTTACAACATTGACTACACCATCGTTATTCTTCTCATAAGAATAAGAACCTTGTAAAAAGTTATTTTCATTATCATCGAATACATTATTAGTATTCTGATCATTAAAAGCACCAACATTAATTAATCCTATATTACCAAAGTTAAAGCTATCACCTTCTAAAAAAACGGCTGTGTCCCATATATGATCTCCTTCGTCAGCTAAGACTAACTTTATTTCATATTCTGTATTTGGTATTACAGAAGCTGATGCTGTTAAAACAGCTGTTCTACCATTGTAATTGGTATCTCCAATACTATAGCCTTCAAAATATCCTGGATTACTGGTACAATTCGGGGAGTTATTAACATTTGTTACATTTACAGGAGTACCATCTGGTAGCACTGCCAAATTTGTATAGGTTGTAGTACCCACTTCTCTCAGTAAAAAAGCAAAGCCATCCGAAAAACTACATTCTGTATTACCATCATACTCTTCTGAAGCCATTAGGTATCTAAAGCTTATTTCGTCCGAAGTTGGTATAAAATTAAATTTTATAAATACAGCATCATTGGTATTACTGATGTTTAGAGCATTCTCTAAATCTACATCCCCAAGTTGGCTATTATTACCTGTTACCAAACTATTATCAAAAACATTACCACCATCATATGCTATTCCGGTCGTTAATACTACACCTTCTTCAAACGGGAAATTCTGAGCGGTGCCTCTATTAAAATAGCCGTAATTTTTTGTTTCAAGATCTGTAGGATTACCATTAACTTGAGAAGAAAAGATGTTAACCGAAGAACCATCATGAACCAATACATTTAACACAAGCTCTTCTGGCGAAAAGGAAGATTGCAGATAATTATCATTATTAATCAATACAATAGGTTCTGTTATTTCTACAGGTATAGAGATACTTCCTTCGCAACCCAAAGGATTGGGATTAGCATCCTGAACTGTTAACATCACGTTATAAGAACCTGCATCAGTAAATGTATGAGACACGCTGATGCCTGTAGCTGTGTTTCCATCACCAAAATCCCAATTATATTCGGCGTTTGTACCATCATCCGAGAACGTTGCACTTGCATTAAAAGTGACTTCTTGGTTATTTGACGCCATTATAACTCCATTTTCATTGGCTTCAGGAACAGTACTATCAATTAAAGCCGTAATGTCTTGACAAGATTGATAACAATTTACATTGGCCATCCAACCAATCGTATTTCCTACTGTGTTTGAAAGAAAAGTTAAGGTTAAACAACCACTAGCATTAGTCTCTGAAGCGACTACCACTTCTGGGGAATACAACCCAGAAAAAACACCTATTAAATTGGCACTAGTACTATCTCCATCATATATTGATAACAAATCAAAATTTAATTGAGTTGTAAAAGATGTAAAATTTAACCCAACAAGATCTCCATCTACATCTGGACAAAATGTAATAGTGTAGTTCTCATCATCTGAATAATTTCCATCTAAACCTCCAGAATCTGTAAAAATGCTACCACAAGCACTAAAAGTACCATTTTGCATCGTTATAACTTCTTCTGTATTACAGTTTGTCTCTACAACTAAATCCAATTCAACAAAAGTAATACAATTAGAACTATTAGCTTCTACCCTAGCGTGCAACGTTTGAGTGCTAGGTGCTACATTACTATATAAATTACTTGTATCTATAGCATTTACATCATTATATGCATCAGCTAAAGTTTCATAATAAGTTACTGTTAAGGTAGAATCTCCGCCTGTAATCTCATCATCCTTTGACGCTAAATCAAAATCTCCGAAACCGTCATTGTCTGGGTCACAATAATATAATGGGGTTGGTTGTATAGCAATAGGAGTTGGATTCACTATTAAATTAAAAGAGGTGGTGTCATAATTTCCTGTTGAACCTTCTACCCTAGCGAATATAGTTTGTGGGTTAAATGTATTAGTATATAATGACGGAATAGCATTTACTCCATCTTCGGCATCAACTAAAGTTTCATAAAACGATACAGAAACATTTGTTTGATTCCCAATAATTTCTGCTTCTAAAATTGTTAAGTCAAATTGCTCAAACCCATCATTATCAGCATCACAAAGACTTAAATCTGAAGGTTGATTAGCAATTTGAGAAAATGCGTT
>JASBSE010000445.1 GCA_030149115.1 Winogradskyella sp.
CCAGTTAATACCATTAGCACTAGCTTCATTTGCTGCAATTTGTGCTGTTTTTTCAATCATCTCCATATCCCAAGATGCTGATAAACCCAATGGTATTGGAAATGTGGTTTTAAAACCGTGAATAACATCCATTCCGAAAATTAGAGGAATACCTAATCGGCTTTTCTCTACCGCAATTTTCTGAACTTCATATATGTTTTTTGGGTCTTTAATATTGAAAAGCCCACCTATTTTTCCATCTTCAATCTTTTTTACTACATCTGTACTTTTTGAAGAACCAGTTGTAATTGGACCTGTTGCAGGAAGATTTAACTGACCTATTTTTTCATCTAAAGTCATTAAACCAATGATTGAATCTACCTTTTCTTGATAAGGGTTTTCTCCTTTTGAACCTAAAGCAGATTTACTTTCTGTATTGGTATTACACGAAAAAGCGGTAATTATACCAAATGCAACTGCTATCGATTTTATCTTTTTAGTTAGTCTAAGTTTTGTCATTTTATTTTTTTGATTTAGAGAAGAGCCATTTTAACAATTCTGGTTCTGCAAACGTAGAATCCCAACTGTTGTGATTATCGTCTGCGTATAAAGTAAAATTTGGTTTGCCACCATATTTTAAAATGGCACTAACCATATCTAATGAAAGTTGAGGATCTACCACATCATCTTTAGCTCCGTGAAATACCCAAACATCTATTTTATCTGCATATTCTTTAGCAGACTCTGGATCGCCTCCACCACAAATGGCAAAGGCTGCCGCAAACATTTCTGGTCGTCTGTAAAGGATTTCAAAAGTTCCCATTCCACCCATAGACAAACCTCCTACATATATTTTTTCTTTTTTTACATAAGGTTTTTCAGCAAACTCATCCATTAAATCCAATACTAATTTCATTGAAGTAGTTGGACCTGTTTCGTATTTAAAATTTAGGCCTATAGGATTTGTTGATCTATCTACATCTACTTTAGACCAATAATCACTTTTAGGACACTGCGGAAAAATTACAATTGCGGGAAATGCTCCTCGGTTGGTTTGGTCTGCAAACAATTTACTACCATGAACAAGTTGTTTTTTGTTATCCTCTCCTCGTTCTCCTGCTCCATGAAGAAATAGTATAACAGGATATTCTTCGTCTTCAGAAAAATTTTCAGGATACATTATACGATATTGCAATGTATCATTTTCCTTAATATGAATTTTTTCTTTGTATAAATCCTCTTGAGCATTAGCAAAAGTCATAAAGACTAACAAGCAAAGAGTCAAAGTGTTTTTAAATATTTTTTTCATCTTAATATTTTAATAAGTAAATCCTAAGGCATCCAAACCATTTTGAACATCTTCATTTTGCATGAATAGATTCCACAATAAACCTGAACGGTAATTCTCTATCATAATAATTTGTGGACCTTGATCTATTGCTAAATAGCGTTCAGTAACCCAACTGTATTGCGGACTAAATGCATCATAAAAGCCTGCAGGACCCATTAAATCATTTTCATAGAAAAAGTGCATTGCTGCTAAAGATTGTGTAGGTGTGTATGGAATAGAACTAACTGCCGCTGTTGGTGAAATTACACCTGTATCATTCTCTGGATCGTGAGCAGAATAACCAACAGACCCATCTGTGTTTCTCGTATAACTTGCTGTTAATCCCCAACAATCTTGCCCATAACTCACATAATTATTAGGATTATCTATACAGTACTGATAATTTATTCTAGAATGATTAACATTCAAATCCCAATAATTGGCATATTGATCTGAAAGATTTGTTGGATCTAATCCTAAATAGGAATAGTGTGCCCAAAACAACGGTCCTGTTCCTGTACCTGCGTGATCTAAAATTATAGGAAGGTTATACTGCGTGGCAGAAGACACAATATTGCCGTTGCTTGCCCATCCTTGATAATAAGCCGCTGATTGCATTGTGTGGTCTGGTGAAGCCGCACCCAGAATAAAAGCCATCAAAGTTTCGTTATAACCTTTTAGCTCTAGATTAATTGCAAAACCATTGTTAGGACTCCAATGCCACAATAATTTATTTTCATTATTAGTATACCAATCCCATTCTACACCCTTCCAGAGGGCATCTGCTTGAGTTGCCAAGGCATCTTCTTCTGTTGTACCTCCTTCAAAATATTCTTTTACACAAATTAAGCCTTGTACCAAAAATGCTGTTTCTACAATATCACCACCATCATCTTGTGCACTAAATGGAATTACATTACCTGTACCTCCATCTAACCAATGTGGCCAAGCCCCATGAAAACGATCTGCACTTTCAAAGAAATTTAATATTTGTGTTAATCTTGCGACACCTTCGGATTGAGAAATATAACCTCTTTCAATACCAACTAAAATGGCCATAAGCCCAAATCCGCTTCCACCAACAGTTACTACATTTTGACTGTTTGATGGATCGTTAGGATGATATCTTTCTCTTGCAGCACCTGAACTACTTTCGGCATAGTCCCAAAAGTATTTAAAAGTTTCTTGTTGCGTTAAATCCATTATTTCATCATCTGTCAATTGTACAACAGGATCATTATCATTTGGATCATAAGGTTCTTGATAACCTGGACCTCTATCTTTTCCACAACTTATAATGAATAATATCAATATGAAACTAAGTTTCTTCATTTCCGTGTTTTTAATATTTGAAGCCAAGCTTATCTAAACCAGCTTGAACATCTTTGTTTTGCATAAATAATTTCCAGAATAAACCTGTTCTATAATTTTCTATCATAACAGGTATTGGACCTTGGTCTATAGCCAAGTATCTCGGTAAATACCAGTTGTATTCTAGACTAAAAGCGTCATAGGGTCCATATTTACCAACCAAACTATCGTGATTTTTATAAATATTTCCCAAGACATGCATACTCGCTTTTGGTGTATATGGAAAAGAGGATAACGCTGCTGTAGGAGAAACAACACCAAGATCATCCCCAGGTCTATGACCTGCATAACCTTTGATAGAATAACTTGAAGTAAAACCCCAAAGACTGTCACCATATCCTTTATAATTTTTAGGATTATCGATTGCATATTTATGGTGAATCTTAGCGTGATTTTGAGTTAGTTTCCAATAATCCGCATATTGATCAGACAACCCTTTGGGATTAAGACCTAAGTATGAATAATGTGCCCAAAATAAAGGACCTATTGGAGCATCGCTATGTTCAAAATAGTCTAGTACCAACTCTTCATCATAATATGATTTGTCTGAAACTATTTCTCCATTTCTTGCCCAGCCCATTTCATAAACTTCTTTAGAAATTGAATGTGTTGGTGAAGCTGCTGCAAGCACATACATAATTAAACATTCATTGTAACCACCAACTGGAAAGTTCATTTCCCAGGCATATTCTGGTGACCAATGCCAATACAATACACTTTCGCCTCCTTTAGTATACCAATCCCATTCTACCTCTCTCCACAATTGATCTATTTTGGCAACTAATTCTTTTTCTTGTTCGTTTCCTTCTTTAAAATACTCTGCAACAGTCAATAAACCCTGAACTAAAAATGCTGTTTCCACCAAATCTCCTCCATTGTCTTTCTTTCCAAATGGATATACTTTGCCTGTTTCACCATCTATCCAATGCGACCAAGCTCCATGAAAGCGATCAGCTTTTTCAAGAAAATTTACAATTCTAGTATATCTGTCAAAGGCTTCTTTTCTTGTAATCCAACCACGCTCTACACCAACTAAAATTGCCATAAGACCAAATCCACTTCCACCTGTAGTAACTGTATTTTTTGGAGATGTTGGATATTTATCATCCATATGCAAACGCTCTCTAGCCAATCCAGAATTTGGTTCTGCTCCATCCCAAAAATAATTGAAGGTTTGGTATTGAATCGTGTCTAATAATGCTTCATCTTTTAGGTCAGCATATGTTTGCTTGGCTACTACATCATCTTTCGAACCATGCTGATCTTTTTTTTCACCATTTGAATTACAGCTTACTGAAAAACAACAAACTGTAATTACACAAAGTATTTTAAGGAAATATTTCATTTAAATTTAGAGTAAGAATTTAGCGGCATTTTAAAGTATAAAATGCCGCTAAAATTAAAATAAGGATAGTTAAAAAATTTAGACTTAAACCAATTAATTAAAATATGAAATTTTAAAGCATATCCTGTATTTCAGCTTCAGTTAAAGCAACATTGTATAATCTTAATTCATCAAATGCGCTTAAGTCAGATAAGTGATTCCAATAACTAAATGTTGGTCCACCAGCACCAATTACTATTTCACTACAACCTGTCCAATCTACACTTGTTGTAAATGTAGAAGACAATTGTTCTACACCATTGAAATAAATTTTACTTTCAGTAGCCGAAACTGTAAGGGCAATATGAACCCATTCTCCAGCAGTAACATCAATAACTCCACCATCGTTCCAGCTTTCACCTCCACCAATACCTACATTGGCTTTTATTCTTTGCTCCGTAGCACTTCCTTCTCTAAACAATCTAAAGCCTTGGAATCTATCATCAGCATCATCACCCACAGTTAAAATACCCGATCTATCTGGTGTAGACTCAACTTTATACCAAAATGTTGCACTAAATTCGTCATCACCAAATAATCCATCAATTGGATATGTTAAATAAGAATCTGTAGCTCCCATATAAGCATCAGAACCTAAATAACTTTGTCCTGCATAACTAGGTGCACCTACTTCTGTTGCCATTGTTAGACTTATCAACTCAGTGTAAGAACCATCAAATGGCATATAGAAAGTTTCTCCATTGTACATTGGTTCGTAAGGATTAGTAACATTTATAATATTTAATACTTCTGCCTGAGAAAGTGTTGTATTAAATAAGCGCAACTCATCCATAGCGCTATCATCAGACAAATGGTTCCAATAGCTAAAAGTTTCTCCACCTGCTCCAATGGTAATTTCGTTACAACCTGTCCAATCAATTGGAGCTGACGGTGAACTTGTATTAACAGGTACACCATCTAAGTAAATTACAGTTTCTGTAGGTGAAATTGTAAAAGCTACATGAACCCACTCACCAGCTGTAACATCGATTAATCCTCCATCATTCCAACTCTCACCACTACCTGTTCCAACATTAAGTTTTATTCTTTGAGAATCAGCAGATCCTTCTCTAAACAGTCTAAATCCTTGCAGTCTATCATCAGCATTATCACCTACTGTTAAAATACCAGATCTATCTGGCGATCCGTTCACTTTATACCAGAAAGCACCACTCATATTTGAACCAAACATTAAGTCATTGATTGGAAAAGTTAAATAAGAATCTTCGGTTGCTCTAAATGCATTTGATCCATCAAAAGCTTCACCTGCAAATTCTGGTGTACCAACTTCACCTGGATCAGATAAAGAAATTAACTCTGTAAAAATTCCATTGAACGGCATGTAAAATACTTCACCTGGGAAAACAGCCTCGTAAGGCGGTGCTTTTTCAAAAGTAACCGAACTAGTTGTAGAGTTACCAGCTATATCTGTACCAGTTACAGAAACTGTATGCAATCCTGTAGTTACATTATCATAGGTAAGTTCTCTCTCTACAATTCTGTAATCCAAAAAGGTATCATTACTACCGTTAAAAGAAGCTATTTGAACACCATCAAAACTCACAGTGATTGAAGCCACTTCTATATCGTCCTCAACTCTAAATGAAATGTCAATTGGCACAACGAGTTCTATCGTATTAATTTCATCACCTTCAGAAGGATAAAGAATATCTACTAACGGAGCACCAGCATCTGGTCCTGGATCTACCTCTGTTATAGGATCAATACCCTCATAACAAGATGTTGCTATTATTAAAACAGCGAGCAGTGTTATATATTTTTTTATTGTTTTCATATTAATTTTTTTTAATTGTCTTCTAGAGGTAAAAGATCTAATTGATCTTGTGGATATCTTAAATATTCTTTATCAGCTGAGAACGTACGACCGTCATAACTTAACTCATCATATTTATTCAATCTTATCATATCGTAATAACGGATTCCCCATTCCATTCCCAATTCGGCAAACTTTTCATCCATTACCATGTCTGTTGTTACACCAGATAATGGAGGCATATCAACTCTAGCTCTTACAAGGTTAACTGCTTGATCAGCTGTCATTCCGCTGCCACTTGCTCCATGTGTTAAAGCCTCAGCATACATTAACAATATCTCAGCATATCTTATTATAATGAAGTTTTTACCAGAACCATAATTATTTCTCCCAGGCGTGAGATCTGTTGATGGCCAGTAGTGTTTTCCACTGGCAAACATAAATCTTGTTGTATTATTGAATGTATCACCGTCTGGAGTAGTTGTAGATATGTAACTCGGTAAAGTCGCATAATCAGGATCTAACATTAATTCATTTATTCCATTTGGAGTGAAGCATACACTTGTTACTAAACGTGTTTCATCTCCTCTATCTATCATAAACTTGATATACTTTAGACTAGGCTCATAAAAACCCCAACCACCTGAAGCTCCATCAACAGCTGGAGTCCAACTTGGAGGACCAAAAGGAGCAAATAAATGATTATTTACATCACCAGAGTCTGAGTTGTAATCTGAAAATTGAAATTCGAATAAGTTCTCGTTGCTCAATTGACCGTCTTTTTTGAATAACTCATAAAAATCATCATATAACATAAACTTATTAGAATTAATTATTTCACCACAAACATCCGCCACAGCTTGATAATTCTCTAATTCTAATTGTGCCATTGCTTTAACCGCTAAGGCTGTATATTTTGTTACACCTCCAGTAATATCTGTTCTCTCATTTGGTCTTGAATCTGGTAGAAACGGAATTGACTCATCCATAAGATCAGACACATATTGCATAACTTCCGCTTTTGTATCTATACCATTATCTATATCTTCTGATACACTTGAAGTAGTGATAATAAAGATATCTTCCCACATACGAGACATTTGTAAGTGTTGGTAGCCACTTAAGACATTAGCTTCTGCTATGTATTGATCAGCTAAAGCCACATCACTTCCTGTAGCAAACTCTTTATAGCGTTCAATAGTTTCTTTAGCATTAACTACATCTACAATATCTCCATAAAAATTACTCCAAACCTGATTGAACATCCAGTAATTATTATCGTAACTATAAAGGTCTGCTTCTGTAAGTCCGTTTTGAGCATCTCCAACACCACCTGCATTGACATCATCTCCTCTCACCCCTACTAATATAGGGTCTTCCCAACCTCGTTTATAAACTTCCGCATATGCACCTATTAATGGTAACACCATATCATCGGTTATTGTAAAGTCTAAATCGTCAGCTGATAATTGTCCGTCATTTTCCTCTAACTTATCTGTGCAACCATAAAATACGGCACAGACGGTTAACAATAATGTCAACCACTTTAATTGTTTTAAATTTTTCATATCACGCATTTTTTATATTTTAATATTAACACCAAAAGTATAAACTGCTGGTATAGGATAAGTTTCTCTATCAATTCCGTTAGAAACCTCTGGATTAAATCCGTTGTAATTAAATACAGTTAATGGTCTATCTGCCGTAAAAATCAATTTTACTTCAGGCATTTTATCCCCTAATTTTCCTGTTGGAATTGTATAGGCCAATTGAATGTTTTGTACTCTGAAATATGAGCCATCTTCAACAAAAAATGTGCTCATTCTTTGGTTCCATGCTTTTCTTCTTCCTTCTGATGATGGATAAGAATTTGAGGTTCCTTCTCCATGCCATCTATTAATTGCAAAATCAGCATCCATGTTAGTATCATTAGTAAATAATACTTCACCTCTTTTTCTATTAAGAATATCATTACCTGTTTGACCTGCAAAAGAAACAGAAAGATCAAATTGTTTGTAAGAAGCCTGTATGTTACCACCATAAACAAAAGACGGTAAATAAGATCCTAAAACAACTCTATCATCTGCGTCTATGTCTCCATCTCCATCAACATCTCTATATATAAAGTCACCAGGTACTAAATCATTAGCCACAGCAATAGGGTCATTTTGTACCTGATCATTATTTTGATACACACCTAATACTTCCCAACCAAAGAATGCTTCAATTGGCTCGCCAATCATTGATCTTTGACGAAATTCTGCCTGACCGGTATCAAAATAACCTGCATCACTATTAATTTTAGTCATTTCGTTTTTTAAGGTTGCTATGTTAGCACCAACAGAAAAACTCCAATTTTCATTTAAGCTTTGAGACCAATTTGCAGCAATCTCAACACCTTGAGTTCTCATTTCACCCACATTTTCTAAAATTGTATTACTAACAATAGGTTGATCTACAGGTATAACAAGTTTCTTAGTATCTCTAATGTAATAGTCAGCTTCTAAGGATAGTCTGTTATCAAAAAGTCTAGCCGTAATACCAAGGTTAGTTTCCTCAAGTATTTCTCTTTCTAAATCGGTATAATTACTAGAACTGATTATACCAGCGGTAGCTACATCATTAATCGCAGTTGTAATTGTTTCTACTGTTCTTGTACCAGAACTATCACCTAACGATCCGTTAGCCAATTGTCCCCAACTTGCTCTTAATTTCAAGAAATCGAAAATACCATTGTCTTGCATGAAGTTTTCCTCGGTTAATACCCAACCTAAACCAACAGCTGGTGTGGTAACCCAAATCTCTCTAGGGAATTTTGAATCTCCCTCTGTTCTTAATGTTGCATTAAGAAGATATTTGTTTTTATAATTGTATTCTACTCTTCCAAAATATGCCATCGCATAGAAACGATCACCAATTTCACTTACTTGGTTAGAAAATGATGTTGGATCTGCAAAATCTAAATACCAAGAACTCTCTAAACCAATACCTTGAATATCACCACCAGTAGCTATAAATTCATTAACACCTTCATCTCTATATGAAGATCCTGCAACCACAGATAAGTTATGGTCTCCAAAGCTGTCTGTATAAGTTAAAGTATTGTCCCAAATTTGATTAGAATATTCAAGATTAGCTCTTCTTATTGAAGACACCGGTCTTTGAGAATTTTCTGTTATATAATAAGGTAATCTAACATTTCTTTCTGATATGTCAGAAAAATCATGACTATACGCTGATCTAAATTTTAGTTTATCAGGTATAATTTGATACTCCATATTAATACTAGCAAGTATTTTCTTTATTTTTAATCGATTGTTATTAAAAGTCATTATAGGAAAAGGGTTTTGAGAACCGCGATATCCTAATACTCTTGCATCAGAAAATGGAATTGGATCTGCATCTACATTTAACTCATCATATACTGGTAGTATTGGAACAGCAAAATAAGTTTGAAACCAAGCACTATTTTCAGGATTGTATTTGGTCGCATTACTAAAAATTGCATTAGTACCAATTTTTAATCTATCAGACACTTTTACATCTACACTGGACTGAATATTAAAACGCTCATACTCATTCTTCATATCTAAAATACCTTCCTGAGAAAAATAACTAGAATTAATGCTATAGTTCACATTCTCAGATCCACCTGTAACACCTATATTATGACTTGTTATTGGTGCAACTCTAAGTACTTCTTTATACCAATCTGTATTAACGTTAGGTATGTTTGGGTTAACTCTGCTTCTACCATAACGTTGTATTGCATTCTCAACAAACTCTATATCTGCAGTTGAACCAGACTCGTAAGCCATTGTAACAAACTGCTCAGCATTAGCCATTTTTACAACATTTTGAGCGTTTTGAAAACCAGTATAACCACTATATGTAAACACCGGCTTTTGCTCACGACTTCCTCTTTTTGTCTCGATAATTATTACACCATTAGTACCCTTTTGACCAAAAATAGATATAGAAGATGCATCTTTTAAAACTGAGAAGCTCTCAATCTGACTGCTATCTAAAAAATCTATATTGTCATAAAACATACCATCTACAACATATAAAGGATTGTTACCCGCAGCATAAGACCCAACACCACGAATTCTTACTGTTGGGGAATCACCAGGGGAACCACTACTAGTAATTTGCACACCCGCTACTTTACCTTGTAAAGATTGAGCTACGTTACTGTTAGGTGTTCTCTCAATTTCTTCTGATTTCACTGTCGCTATTGCACCAGTTAAATCCGCTTTCTTTTGAGTACCGTAACCAATAACTACAACTTCATTTAATGATTCGACATCATCCTCTAAAGCTATACTGATTGTAGTTTGATTAGTTATAGCTACTGTCTGAGTTTTAAAGCCTATATAGCTAAAACTTAACTTTTGACCGCTTTCTACACTAATAGTGAATTTACCATCAAAATCGGTAACAGCACCTCTTGAGGTACCTTCTACAATTACACTTACACCAGGTAATGGAATACCATCACTTGCTGAAGTTACAACACCACTTACTTCTATTTGTTGTGCCCACGAAATGAGTGAGAAAAATAAAAGTAATATTAAACTGAATTTAGTTTTCATACATTAACATTTAGATTGAAATAGTTAGTTTTTTCTAAACATAAAATTAAAACCTTAACTTTAATTTAATATGAGCGCCTTTTACATTTTAATTACGCCAACAAATTAAAGAAGCGTTAAAAAGCCCTTAAAATCAGAATTTGACGTAGTTTAAATATAAACGAAAACGTTGTAAAATCTTAAAATTTTAACTTAGTGACGTAGTAATGACGTAGTATAAAATATTAATTTAACAACTTTTAGTTGCTATTATTTAATATTTAGTAAATAATCAGTCAAAGAAATATCATTTTCTAAACTCAGCTTCTTTTTAAGCCTGTATCTGTGCGTTTCAACACCTCTAACCGAGATATTCATCAATGGTGCAATTTCTTTATTAGCTAAATTCATCTTGATGTAAGCACATACCTTTAAATCTTTTGGAGTTAAGACTGGATGACGTGATTTTAGTTTGGTAAAAAACTCATCATGAACTTGGTTGAAGTTTTCTTCAAATACTTCCCATTCATCCTTATGCTCAATTGAGTTATTAAGTTTTTTCACGAGCTTCTTATAAGAATAGTAATCTTTAAAGCCCTCTTTATTAACTGCTAATTCTCTTTTGATGTCTTGAAGTACCTCATTCTTCTTAACCAATGCCATTGCATTATTTGCCAATTGCTTACTCTTTATTTTTAATTCATTTTGTAATGATTCATTCTTTAATTGAACAATACTTTTCTCATTTTCTAGAGTTTTTTCACGTAACAACTTATGTTGCTCCCTTTGATATTTAACCCGAATCAATCTTTGCTCCTTTTGAATCTTTTTATGATGCAGGTAGTAAAACAACCCTATAAACCCCAACAAAAGCACAACATAGAGTATTAAACCAAACGTTCCTTTATACCAAGGCGGACTTACATCTAATATAAACTCTTGCGATGTTGACGTATTCCCAGAATCGTCTCGCGTTCTGACTAAAACATTATATACGCCGTGGTTTATGTTATTTAACTCAAGATTTCTATTATCTACTCTAAACCAATTTTTATTTAATGAAGGTATACTATATTCAAAATAATGGTTGCTAGATTTAGATGAAGAAAGCTCTAAACTTATAGTCTCGTTATGCTTTAATTTAATTACTTCATCCTCTTTAATAGAGGATAAATGTATGTGCTCTCCATTAATTTTTACAGCTTCAATTTGTGGCTTATAAATAGAAATGGAGTCTCTAAAAGTTTCATCAATAAGCATAAACCCATTATCTAAGTTCAACGCAAAAAGTGAATGATCTATTTTAGAAACATGCTCATAATCCACTATATATCTATTCTTTATTAATTTGTTGTTTATTTTTCGTTCTATACTATCGTTATTTATATACTTAAAGCTTATTACGCCACTTTTATCTTTAAGCACTATAGGACTCATAGATTGCTCAGAAATTATATAGGCATCTTTACCAAATTTTTCATTTAGTAAATTAAATGGGACTATAGAGTCCAACAAAGGCTCATATTTTTGCCAACCATGGTTGGTCTTAAAGACTATATCGTTTTTTAGGTTATAGACTCTAGGATTATACTCAGAATCTAATCCCTTAATTCCATAGTTAGTAATTTTTGTTATAGTATCATATGAACTATTAAAATTTACCTTATAAACACCTTTATATGCATGAGCAACCCATGCCGTTGTTGGATTTTCGAATACCAAAAATCTCGAAGGTATAGTTGTTTGCCCCATATGCTTGGTTTCCCACTTACCTTTATTTTGCTGAAACTTCACCAAACCAGCATAAGTTCCTTGCATATATAAATCATCATGCTCAGGTACTTTTTGAATAGTCCATCCTCCTGTAAAATCTGAAATTTTCTGTATCTGATTTTTATTGACTAAAAAGGTTCCTTCATTATGGCCACAAAACAGATTTCCATCAATAATTTTTAAATCCCAAACCTGACCTTGAGACCCATCAATGAAATTCAAATCATTATTCTTATCAAGATAAAAAAGTCCCGTATTGGTACCTATATATAATAGATCTTGGTATTTAACAATATCATATACTGCACCTAGTTTACCTGATATGTCATTGAAAAAATAATTGGTATTCTTTAAGTCTATAGTAGAAATTCCATTATCCAAACCAAGCCACAACTTATTGTTTTCATCCAAAAATTGACTTAGAACAGTATTATTAACAAGACCATTTTCCTTACTAATATGAAATTTAATCTCACCTTCACTATCTGCAACATAAACACCGTCCTTTATGGTTCCAAAAACCATATCACCATTTTTTAACATTGAGAATTTATTCAATTGATGTTGCTTAATTTCACTATTAAAAGCGAACTGTGTTGGCCTTAGTTTATCATAACTCAAAAAATAACTCCCCTTAAGTGAAGTCATTACCAAATACTTGTTTTGCTTTTTTACTATTGAAATTATTTTGGTGTCTCTTAAAGCAACATCAGAAAAGAATGGAACCAATTTTTTATTTTCCAATTTGTATATCCCATTGTTTAAGGTTGATACAAATAAATCATCATCTACCAAACTCAAAGATATTACTGCTGAACTAGGATGAATTCTTTCAACAGTGTTAAAATCATATATGTATATACTAGAAAAAGAACGAAATACAACCTTACCTTTATAACTTAAAATTTGCCAAATTTCTTCATTGGGTGAAATCTCAGATTTTATTAGCTCACTTAGAGATTTATACTTCAAACCACCGTAATCATCTTCTTTCCAATAACCAAACTCTTCAAAAGAACCAGTAAAAATTAAATCATTAAATACCAAAACCGATCTTACCGTGGTCTGGTTGGGTAATTGAAATAATTTCCAATCTAATCCATCATATTCCAATAAACCAATATTGTTTGCTACGTAAACTTTTCCGTTATCAGCTCTATACACATCCCAGTTTTGATTACTGGCTTTATATTCTGCAATAGAATAGTTATATATGTTTGGGGAAAACTGACCGAAACTAAAAAAAGAAACAGCTAAGAAAAGGAGTAAAAAAATTGAGGATTTCTTCATCAAATAAAGTTACACTATTAAAACGATTTTAAAAATAAGGATTTCTTTAGAGCTAATAGCATAACTTGAAATCAATAAAGACTTGAGACCTAATTTAGACACCAAATCTATACTGTAGTAAGATAAAACAAGTTACTTCGACTATCTTTACATAAAAAAATAATCGCTATGCTTACATGGAAAGATGTAATAAATTTTGCTGTAAACGGAAATCCTAAACCAGACAAAAGGGTAGAAAAAACAGAAACTCAATGGAGGGATGAACTTACACCTGAACAATACAGAATAACACGGCAAAAAGGAACCGAACGAGCGCATAGTGGTGCACTTTGCACTACTTACGATGCTGGCAAGTACAATTGTGTATGTTGCAATACTCCTTTATTTGACTCTACAATAAAATTTAGCTCTGGCACAGGTTGGCCAAGCTTTACCCAACCTATAAAAGAAAACGCTATTAAGTACGAAAAGGACACCTCGTACGGAATGGTGCGTGTAGAGGTAATGTGCAACACTTGCGATGCACATTTAGGACATATCTTTCCTGATGGTCCTGAGCCAAGTGGTTTAAGATATTGTATTAACTCAGAATCTATGGTATTAGAAAAAGAAAACACAAATGAGTAAGAACCTACAAATAGCTACTGTTGGCGGAGGCTGCTTTTGGTGTACAGAAGCTGTTTTTGAAGAGGTAAAAGGTGTTGAGAAAGTGATTTCCGGATATTCTGGAGGAACTGTTCCTGGAAGACCAACCTACAGAGAAATTTGTTCGGGTTTAACAGGACATGCAGAAGTTGTTCAGGTTACATTTGATGCTAATGTAATTTCGTATCAAGATATTCTTGTCATTTTTATGACAACTCATGATCCAACGACTTTAAATCAACAAGGTGCTGACAGAGGAACACAGTATCGTTCTGTAATTTTTTATCATAACGAAACACAAAAGAACACAGCAACTCTTGTTCTTAATGAACTTGCAGCATATTATAAAAACCCTATAGTAACAGAAATTACTGAAGTTCAAACATTTTTTGAAGCTGAAAAAGAGCATCAGGATTTCTATAAAAACAATCCAGATTATGGCTATTGTAAGTTTGTAATAGACCCTAAGCTTCGTAAGCTAAGACAACTACATTCAGATAAATTAAAGTGATTTTTCTTATTTACTGCTATAAACAGTTTTTACGTTCACAAACTCCATAATCCCTTCTTTAGAAAGCTCTCTTCCGTAACCAGACGCTTTGGTTCCTCCAAATGGCAATCTAGGATCGGATTTTACAAGTTCGTTAATGAAGAATGCACCATCAGCGATGTCTCCTATTCGCTTTTTGGCTTTGTCGGCCTTTTTAGTGAATACCATACTACCTAAACCAAATCTGGAATTTGACGCCATTTCGTAGGCCTCATCTTCATTTTTAACTTTTATAATTGCAGCCACAGGACCAAAAACTTCTTCCTTAAAAACTGGCATTTCTGTAGTTACATTTTCTAAGATTGTAGGATTGTAAAGTGCCCCTTCACGATTGTTTCCATAAACAACTTTAGCACCAAGATCTAGGGATTTTTTAACCTGTGCTTCTACTTCTTCAGCTAAATCAACAGAAGCCATGCTTGCTATTTCTGTTTTGTCATCCATAGGATTTCCAACGACATACGATTCTACCCTAGCTTTAAATTTAGATAAGAATTCGTCATAAATATCCTCAACAACTATAAAACGCTTGGCCGCAATACAGCTTTGACCTGCATTTTGCATTCGAGCCCAAGCCATTGTGGCTATATGCTTATCTAAATCTGCATCCTTAAGTACGATACAAGCATTATTTCCTCCTAGTTCTAATACTGCTTTCTTTAGATTTTTTCCTGCTATTTCAGCTATTTTCCGGCCTGCTCCTTCGCTTCCAGTAAGACTTACAGCTTTTACAATATCATTACTAATTACAGACTCTATTTGCTCGTGCGAAACCAATAAGGTTTGGAAACAACCTTCAGGAAAACCTGCATCTTCAAACAATTTTTGAATTTCTAAAGCACACTCTGTGGTACTCGATGCGTGTTTTAACAAAGCTGTGTTACCTGCCATAAGCGTTGGTGCTGCAAAACGCATTACTTGCCAAAATGGATAATTCCAAGGCATAATTGCTAAAATAACTCCCAATGGATCATAACTGATAAAGCTTTCTTCTGCCTCTGTCTCTATTAATTGATCTGCTAAAAAATCATCAGCATTTTTGGCATAGAAATCACAAACCCAAGCACACTTTTCAATTTCAGAAATACCTTGAGCTAAAGGCTTTCCCATTTCCTCTGTCATTAATTTAGCATAGCTTTCTTTACGATCTATTAAAAGCTTCGCAACCTTAGAAAGGAGCTTACATCTATCTTTAATCTCAAAGGTTTTCCAGTCTTTGAACTGCTCTGCTGCTAGCTCTAGTTTTTGTTGTACAACTGTATCATCAATTAGTTTATATGTCTTTAATTCTTCTTGAGTGTATGGATTTATGGTTATTATAGTGCTCATGTTTTTCTTCTTAAAATAAGAGATTTTTGAATTCTTTAAGCACAAATATTAACATTTAGTATAACTTTAGTATTTTGAAAAGTTAAATGTTAATTCTTATGGAGAAAACAGTTTCTGAAGCTATTGCCTACAGACGTTCAACTAGAGTATATAAAGATGAAATAATCGATAATAAAAAGGTAAAACAATGCCTTGTTAATGGGTCTTTAGCACCTACAAGCAGTAATCTTCAACTTTGGGAATTTTACCATATAACAGATAAAAACACTTTAAAAGAAATTGCTAAAGCTTGTTTTAACCAAAGTGCAGCAAAAACAGCGCAGCAATTAGTAATAGTAGTTACCAGAAAAGATCTTTGGAAACAACGCGCAAAAGCCAACATTGCTTTTTTAAATAAAGTATATGACAAAGAAAATCTTACTGAACGAGAAGCAAAACGCAAAAAGATGGCGACCAACTATTACAAGAAATTAATACCAACAGTTTATGCTGACTTTTTTGGTGTTTTAGGAATTCTAAAATATATAGTATTTCAGATTGTTGGACTTTTTAAACCTATTTACAGGCAAGTTAGACAAAGCGATATGCGTATTGTTGCTCATAAAAGTGCCGGTTTAGCCGCCCAAAACTTTATGACTAGCATGGCTGCTATTGGCTATGACACTTGCCCTATGGAAGGTAGCGATACACTTAGAGTAAAACGCATCCTCAAACTTCCCAGAGGTGCGGAAATCAACATGATTATTGGTTGTGGTATTAGAGACGAAAAAGGCATCTACGGTCCTCGCTTTAGAGTACCGTTTGAAGATGTTTATTTTGAAGTATAATTACTTCTTAAAATTCTCTAAACCGGTTTTTAGCCATTCGTAATAAGCATCTGCATCTGGCTCATAAGCTTTTGTAGAATTTAGCAATTCAAAATTATGATCTAG
>JASBSE010000503.1 GCA_030149115.1 Winogradskyella sp.
TGGCAACCTAACCACTCACCATACTTAGCGTCAAAAATTACTTTCACAAATCCGTCTTTATTTCCGCCTGCACTAGCTTTACCAGAAGCAGAGAATGGGAACTTACCAACTTTAATATCGTAACCTTGCTCTTTGGCTTGAGCTTCTGTAAGACCTACACTAGCTACTTCTGGAGTACAATATGTACAACCAGGAATATTACCGTAATCTAAAGCTTCTACATGCATTCCTGCAATTTTTTCAACACAAAGAATACCTTCAGCAGAAGCAACGTGAGCTAAAGCTTGACCAGGAGTCACATCTCCAATAGCATAATAGCCAGGTATGTTAGTTTGGTAATAGTCGTTTACTAAAATTTTATCTCTGTCAACAGCAATACCTACATCTTCTAAACCAATATTTTCAATATTAGATTTAATACCTACAGCAGATAATACAACATCAGCTTCTAAAATTTCTTCACCTTTTTTAGTTTTTACAGTAGCTTTTACACCTTCTCCAGATGTGTCTACAGATAATACTTCTGATGACGTCATTACTTTAATACCATTCTTTTTGAAACTACGCTCTAACTGCTTAGAAACTTCATCGTCTTCCACAGGTACAATTTTTGGCATGTACTCAACAATAGTAACTTCGGTACCCATTGAGTTGTAGAAGTAAGCAAACTCTACACCAATAGCACCAGAACCAACAACTATTAATTTCTTAGGTTGTTTCTCAAGACTCATAGCTTGTCTGTAACCTATTACTTTTTTACCATCTTGTGGTAAGCTTGGTAATTCGCGAGAGCGTGCACCAGTAGCTACAATTATGTGATCGGCAGAATATTCTTTACCATCAACATCAACTTTTTTACCAGGTTTAAGTTTTCCGAAGCCATCGATAACGTCAATTTTGTTCTTTTTCATTAAGAACTTAACACCATTACTCATACCTTCTGCAACACCACGACTACGTTTAACAACAGCATCAAAATCGTGTTCTGCATCTTTAACTTTTAAACCGTAATCTTCAGCATGTTTTAAATATTCAAAAACCTGAGCAGATTTTAACAATGCTTTTGTAGGGATACAACCCCAATTTAAACATATACCACCAAGATTTTCCTTTTCTATAATAGCTGTTTTAAAACCTAGTTGAGATGCTCTAATTGCTGCTACGTAGCCACCAGGACCACTTCCTAATACTATGATATCGTATTTACTCATGAGTAATTTTTTAGTTGAATTTTAAGAGTACGAATTTACGAAACCAAAACGTAATATTAAAGGTCTTCGGTAA
>JASBSE010000506.1 GCA_030149115.1 Winogradskyella sp.
GCCACAGAAGTTACCATCCATTTAACCAATCATGACGATACTATAAATATCATGGTAGAAGATAATGGTAAAGGGTTTAACCCTAATCAAGTTACCAAAACCAATAAAGGTATGGGAATTAGCAGCATTGACAAACGCGTAGAACATTTAGATGGTAATATGACCATTGAATCAGAAAAAGATAAAGGAACCACCGTAATAATCGACATACCATTATGATACGACTAGCAATTGCAGAAGACCATCAATCATTGATTGACGGTATAAAACTTCTTTTAGAATACGAAGATGACATAGAAATTATTGGTACAGCTAATGATGGTGAAGAGTTATTACATCTCGTAAGACTAAAGCAACCCAATGTTGTTATAACAGACATAAGAATGCCCAAAGTTGACGGTATTTCTGCAACAAAGCAAATTAAAGAAGAGTTTCCACACAGCAAAGTATTAGGCTTCACCATGTTTGATCAACAAGATGCAATTAAACAAATGCTAGATGCTGGCGCTTCAGGCTATCTACTTAAGAATTCACCTTTAGAAGAAGTGCTTAAAGCAGTGCGTTCCGTCTATAATGGAGATACCTACTTTGATGCTAATATTAAAGTGCAAGATGATAACAACACCAACAAAAAAGCAAAAGGCAAGCTCACAAAACGTCAAATAGAAATTTTAGCGCTCGTTGGACAAGGGAAAACCTCTAGAGAAATTGCAGACGAATTATTTATTGGCGTACATACTGTTGACACTCACCGAAAGAATATGATTCGCATATTAGGTCTACATGGGAAAGGGGAACTAATGCGCTATGCCTTAGAAAAAAAATATAAATTCTGATATAAATAAAAAAATACCCAATAAAGGGTATTTCTTTGCTAATCAATGTTTTGTAGGTTTACACTGACTATTAATTCTTGTAACTATGAAACGATTACTACTATTTTTAATTTCTTTATCACTATCTAATTTTGGAATATCTCAAAGCACAGATAATTTTACCGCAAATGACCTTTGTTATAATACCTCAACAAGTTGTTTTAATATCGAAAATTCCTATCAGATTGTAATGCCTTATGATGGCAAAATTGTATTTACAGGTACAGTTAACGGTACTACATCAAGCCCAACTCCTTTAACATTTTCAATTTATGCAAGTATCAATTACACCAATTTTGAAGGTAATAATGCAGGTCAGACCGTAGGTGTGGTTCAAAATGAAACTGGTCCACTTATAGAGATGGAAACCAATGGGCTACAAGCAGGGACAATTGTAGATGTAAGTATTGGATTTAGTATCAGCAGCGCATATGCTTCAAGTGGTGGATACAATATAGATTATTATGTTATACCTCTTACATACAACAATGACCCAGAACCTAATGATGATTACACACAAGCTATAAATACGACTGAAAATACATTTTATGAAGGTCACGGTTATTTTATTCCTGATGATATAAACAATATCAATGAAAATGAAGATTGGTACAAATTGACCGTTCCTGTCAATGGTACTTTAAACGTTACCATAAATCACGATACTGTGATTGACGGATATTTTTCCACAAGCCTTCAAATGTTTAGGCAAAATAATGATGATACAGTTACAACAGGTATTGGGTATGAGAACAGCAATACAAATGGTTTGCTAATAGCCTCAGCTTACTGTTTAAAAGAAGGAGATGTTATTTTCTTGAGGATTAATGGAAACTATAATAGTTATCAAATGTATTGGAATATGCAAGAACCTCTTGGATACATTGATAACGAACCAAATGACTTAGACTCACAAGCATTAACTATAAATTTAAATGAAACCAAGTATGGAAATATTGGTTACGGTATTACTCCAGATTCTAATGGATATGCTTTAGACGATGATTCTGATTGGTATAAATTTGATGTTATAGAGTCTGGTGATGCTACCATAACTCTAAATGCTTCACAAAATTTTGTCTATATCACAGAAGCATTTTATGAGGAAGAAAATGGTGTATTAACTCCTATTTACTTTGAAAACAGTGGATCGAACGACCCTATATACAATTTTAATTGTATCGTAGAAGGTACTTACTATGTTATGGTGAAGGATTACACCACATCACCACTAGGGATTCCTGGTTATGGGAGTTGCCAAGATTGTTGTAGCACCTATTCAATTTCGTACACATTTTCAAATCCTACCAACTACAGCAGTGATGAAATAGAACCTAACAATGATTTTAGTACAGCTGAGTATTTACCGTTTAACACAAACTTTAATGGACAAATTGGTTATAGAATATCTGATGCAGTAGATTATGATGACAATTATTTAATACAACCAATATATAATGGTGCTTTAGAGATCAGCTTTAGCGAACCCTTTACAGGTACAGTTTATTTCTATTATTACGAAGGTATCCCAATTTCCGTTGGCAATATTAACACCAACTATGATGGAGAAGTTACATCTATAAGTATTCCTTGCGCTGCTGAAGGCGAAACATATTATCTTTCGCTTTATTCAACATCTTGTACGTCATACCAATTGTATGCAACAAATACTTATTCGGGTGAAAATGGAGAATTGGAACCTAACAACACAACTAATGACTCTCAAACTCTAGATGAGTACGACAATGTATTTGGACAAGTAGGTTATGGAAACGGTTCTAGTCTTGATAATTACGATTATTATGATATTCCTATTTCAAACTCAGCACCTATTGAGTTTTATTTTGACCTATATGGTGATTCTACAGTAGAATTGAGAAACGATTATTCTATGCTTACGAGTATTACTCAAGATCAAAACTCTGGGTCAATTACATCAATCACTTATAACAATATTGAATCTAGCTCAAACTATTTCTTAAGAATAACTGGCAATAGTTGTACAGATTATGATTTGTACGGATGGAATCAAAATTTTACAGCTGAAAATGATACAGAACCAAACAATTCACAATTAGAGACCACAGCTATCAATTTTAATCAAGATTATGAAGGACGACTAAGCTACTATAGCTCTGGCAGTGATACTGAGGATTATTATAGTTTCACACTTTCGCAAAATGATGATGTAGAATTTCAATTAAATGCTTTTGAAGGATTAAATAATAATGCATCATTAACTGTATATGATGCTGTAAATAGCAACCAAGTTTTTCAACTTATTCATGATGGCACTAATTCTTCAAGAACAAATAATACAGTTAACCTTAATACAGGTAACTACTATTTCATTATCACAGGAACTGACCAAACCGGATCGTACAGTTTTAGAGTTACCCCTCAAAACACATTAAGTGTAAATAATTTTATTGACATTACTGCATCCATTTATCCTAATCCAGCAAGAGACGAAATCAAAATAAGCCTTAACAATTATCATGAAGATATAAGTGCTTCTATAGTAGATATAACAGGTAAGTCGGTAAACACTTTTGATATAAATTCAAGTGAAACGCAACTCAATATCACTTCTCTAGAAAGAGGCCTATATTTTATTGTATTAAAAACTGATACCTCGACAATTACTAAACGCTTCATAAAACATTAGTTAGTTGTTAATGTAGGATAGTTAGGTTGCTATAAATTTTAGGGAAAATATTAGCCAGCTATCACCAAAAAATCCCCATTAAAGGGGATTTTTTTATATCCTTTATACATGTACATTTATAATATGTACTATCCATCTAAAACTGCAAAAAATCAGCTTTTAAAACTCATTTCAAGTATTGAAAATGAAGGGAAAATGCTGACCACAAATGAATTAATTATCGTATTAGAAAACATGAAATGCATCTGTAAAAGCACTGAGATTGTTTCTGCACTCACTAACTCTATAAAACTAAAGTCTAACAATAATTCACATAACAGAAGCAACCTTACGAATCGCGAAAAACAAGTGGTTTTACTTATTGGTCAAGGTCTACCAAATAAAGACATTGCCAATGAACTTAATCTCAGCAAATCAACCATAGAAACTCACCGTAAAAACATTAGAAAAAAACTAAAAATAAAAGGAAAAGACAGCCTTATGGTTTTTGCTATAATCTATAAACTTCAACACTCAGACCCTTCTGAATCTTAAAAAATAAAAACTATGATTATTCTATTTATCCTATTAAGTATTAATGCGTTTCTTTTAAAATTTAGCACCAATAAAAAAAAGCAGCCTAAATAGGCTGCTTTTAAAATCTTAATACAAACGTATATTTAGTTTACTTCTGGTAAAAAGTTATACGTTTTGCTATACTCTAACATTTGCTCTGGGAATCCTGCTGGCTGCGTTACTTTTATGGCAGTAATTTCACCATTTTCATCCATCTCTGGCACTAAAATAGGATTCACAAAACCACTATAAGGTGGATCTGGATAAGCCTCATTACGCTTTAAAACTTCTGCGTGAATAGCTTGATCTACCTTAACTCCATAACCTTCTACTAAAGCTTCAACGGCAGCATAATCTCCTTCAGATTTAATACGCTGTGTTTCTCTTAATAACTGACCAAATAGTTCATGTAACTTATCGTAATCATTAATATTGAAATATGTTTTTCCATCTCTGGTAACCTTTTCAATAACGTTGTCTGCTTTTCCTTTTTCAAAAACCCAAGCAGAAACCCACTGACGGTTTCTCATATGCGCTTCCTCTACATCGTCACCTAAATTCAAACGGATTAATTGTGTCATTAAACCATTTCTGATATAACCATCGTAAGCTGCTTTTCCTACAGATTTCCAATCGTCAACTAATCCTAAATCTTGAAGTTTAGAATCGTACAAATAGTATAAACCTACTAAATCCGCACGCCCTTCTTCTAAAGTAGATGCATAGTTCTTTAAAGTCTCTTTGGTCTCTCCTACTCCTGGATTTAACTGACCAGATGCATGACCAATAACTTCGTGCAATGCAGTATGAAGCTTGTCTGCTAATTGTCCATACTTTTCTTCAAGTTGTAACTCTTCTTCATCATGTACAAACTCCTTTAAACGACCTGAACCTTTTGATTTTGCATAAGCTTCAATAATGTTACCAAGAGATACAGACTTACTTCCAACTTCTTTTCTAATCCAGTTGGCATTTGGTAAGTTAACACCAATTGGAGTACTTGGCGATGCATCACCTGCTTCGCCTGCAACTGTTACTACTTTGTACGTAACACCTACTACATTATCTTTTTTATGCTCATCCATTAAAGGAGAATTATCTTCAAACCACTGTGCATTATCTGATAATACTTTCATTCTTTTAGACATTTCAAAATCGTTGATCTGTACAATTGTCTCATAAGAACCTCTATATCCTAACGGATCGTTGTACACTTCAATAAAACTATTGATGTAGTCTACATTACCTTCAGTAGCTGCTGTCCAAGCAACATTGTAATCATCCCAGGTTTGTAAATCTCCAGTTTTGTAATATTCGATTAACAGTCCTAAAGCGTCACCTTGTGCTTTATTTTCAGCAACACCTTGTGCTTTTTCTAACCACTTAACGATTTCATCTATTGCAGAACCGTAAAGTCCTCCAGATTTATATACACGTTCTTTTAAAACACCATCTTCTTTTACTAACTGTGAATTTAGTCCATAAGACAAAGGTTGATCTGGATTTGGTGATTTTTTAGCTGCATAGAATTTCTCTACATCTGCATTAGTAACATTTGGTCCGTAAAAATTTACAGCAGATAAAGCAACATTGTCCACACCTTTAGCTTGGTTAACTTTCTTAGAATCTTTATCATTAAAGATGACATCAAAAGCAACACCGTCTAATTTTGTGCTTGTTACTTTTAATAATTCATTTAAGTAATCTTTAGAAAACTCTGGCTTTAACTTGTCATTAGAGTAGTGATGATGTATTCCATTACTAAACCAAACACGCTTTAAATATACTTCAAAAGCCTTCCAATCATCCGAAGTTTTATCTCCAGAATAGTTAGCATAAACATTCTCTAAAGCTTTACGAATTTTAAGGTTGTGTCTGTAGTTTTGATCCCACATAATATCACGACCAGCCAAACCAGCTTGGGTTAAATAGTATACTAATTTCTGTTCTTTTAAGCTTAAATTATCCCATCCTGGAATTTGGTAACGTAAGATTTTAATGTCAGCAAATTGCTCTACATTAAAATCAAATTCTTCTGCTACTTTTTCTGTAGTATCGTCCTTTACAGGCGCTTTGCTCTCATTTTTACAAGACCATGCAAAAACCGCTATAAGGCAAATTGCAAATATTGATTTTAAGTTCATATTATAAGTTAGTTTTTTTGAATTCTCACAAATGTAACACATATAAGACAAATTACTATCTTTGGATAACTACTAAATCATACTAAAATGAAGGCTCTTAAATATATTCTTCTGTTGCTGCTAATCCTTATTATTGGATTTTCAATTTACATTGCGGTACAGCCAAATTCTTTTGAAGTTACACGAACCCGAAACATAAAAGCACCTAAAGAAGTACTATATAATAAAATTATAGATTTTGAAACTTGGAAAGACTGGTCTTCTTGGATTGAAGCGGATCCTGAAATGAAACTAACCTTTCCTGAGAAACATGAAGGTGTTGGCGGCTCATATTCGTGGGAAGATAAAGATGGTGTTGGCACTATGACAACTGTTGCCGCTAATCCTCACAACTCTATTACTCAAGAAATGCAGATTGCGGAATTTCCTAAATCTGATGTATCATGGAAGCTGGAACCTAAAGAAGATGGTTCTACAGATGTAACCTGGTCTATCTCTGGAAAAAATTTACCCTTTGGTTTTAAACTTGTTTCCACTCTTATGGGAGGTATGGAAAAACTAATTGGTCCTAATTACGAACGTAGTTTAGAAAAATTAGATAGCATTACACAAGAAGATATGAAGCGTTTTGAAGTCACAATAAATGGCATAACTGAATATGGTGGTGGCTATTATCTATACAAAACGACTAATGCCAATTCTCAGAACATTAGTGCTAAAATGGGCGAAAATTTTGGTGCAATAATGATGTTTATGGGTAAAAATGGTATAAAACAATCTGGAATGCCACTAACAGTTTACAATGACATGAGCTCTGCTGATGTTATAATGAGTAATGGAATTCCTGTAAATGAAAAAATAACATTACCTGAAGGCTCTGATGTTTCTATTAATTTCATTCCAAATATTAAGGTTTTAACAACTACTCTTAAAGGCAACTACACCAATTTACCTAAGGCCTGGGAAGCCACTATGAAGCATTTAGCAGAAAACAATTTAGAACAATCTGAAGAAAAGCCTTTTGAAATCTACACCACTGACCCAGGAAATTATCCTAATCCTGCAGATTGGGTTACCGAAATCTACATACCTATAAAATAGATGAAACAACTCATTCTCGTTTTTATTGGTGGTGGATTTGGAAGCACACTTCGTTACCTTATCGGAAAATGGTTAAATAGTAACGAAACTGGAATTCCTTACGGCACATTTGCAGCCAACATTATTGGTAGTTTATTAATTGGAACTATTCTTGGACTTGCTGCCAAAAATGATAGTCTTACTCAAAACCAAACCTTGCTACTTGCAACAGGTTTTTGTGGTGGTTTTACTACGTTTTCAACCTTTGCTTATGAGAATCACGTGTTTTTAAAATCTGGCGATTTTATGACTTTCGCGATATATACTATTGCTAGTTTTATTGTTGGCTTTTTAGCTGTGTTCTTGGGGATATTTCTGGTCAAAGCTTAACTCTTCTACATACACATTAAGTTCGAACTTTTCGTTTTCATCTATGTATTCGGCAGAAATTAACTCGTCATATGGTATTCCACCATGATAATTTGATTCTAGAAAAGATTTAACTATTTCTAATTCATTATTTACAATATTAATATGACAGCCAAAAGGAAGATTTTTATGGTTTGAATTAATAATACTAAATCTAAACTGACAAGCTTGCTCATCAAACCAAGAATAATACTTATAACTAAATTCTGTTCCAATTTTATCTAGATGTGCATTTAAATTGTGTCTTAATAATCTTAATTTATCAATAATATCAACAGATTTTATATTTTTCAATAGTTTTTCATCTAGATCAATCCAATGAGTATTTCGAGAAATTTCAATATCTAATTCTTCAATATTTTCTGCTAAGAAAAAATCATCAATATCAAATGAATCAAATTGTTTTAAAAAAATCTCTTTTTTCATTTAAATAGACTAATGCTTATCAAACGCCTTTACTCCTGCCTCAACTTTTAGTGGCAAATAATTTTCTCTAGGTACAATTGGGCAAGAGTACTTTTCGTTATATGCACAATAAGGATTATAGGCTTTGTTGAAGTCTATTTCCATAGTATCACCTTCTGGGATTCTAGCCTCAATGTATCTTCCACCTCCATAACTTTCTTCTCCATTGGTATCATCTAAAAATGGTAAGAATAAGTAATCCTCGTATCCTTCTCGTTCTATTAGGTTTATGTTTTGATATATTTTTAATTCATGTGCTTCACCCTTGAGTGTAAATTTTAAAACACCATATTGCACATATTCAGGAAGACGATCTGTGGTCGTTTCCATCTTAAACTTCTTTGCCTTTGGCGTTCTAGTAAATTCTGCTGTAACCACATAAGTAGAATCAAATTTGAAGAAATCTAGCCCTTTAAATTTTTTTAAATCCTTTTTCTTTAATGGCGATTTACTAGCATCTTTAAAGTCTGCGTTCATCTCCTTTTGCCATTCTGTTTCACCCGTTACAGCAACTTTATCTTGTGCGCAACTTAAGGAGGTTATTAATATAAAAAGTAAGGTTATTTTTTTCATTCTTTGATATTTTTAGAAGTTCAAAAATACAACTTATAGAAATTTATTGTAGTTTTGACTTAAGTAATTAATAAATAAAATGTTACAAGTCATTAGATATTATAAGCAAACCTGTACTATTTCTTCGGAAATGATTCGGACGCATTATCTATTGTAGCAATACTTGTATACTATTTAACAATATTTAAAAGTCCGACGATACTGTCGGACTTTTTATTTTTATAATAATCAATCAAAATGAAAACATTATTCAATAATTACTTTAAAACCTTTAATGGTTTATCTAAAGAAGTTTGGTGGCTTGCCCTCATTACATTTATTAATCGTGCAGGCACAATGGTCATCCCGTTTTTAACCTTATATCTCGAAGAAGACAAAAGTCTATCATTATCACAAATGAGTTGGGTAATGAGTGCTTTTGGACTTGGCTCTGTTGTTGGGACCTGGATTGGCGGAAAACTTACCGACACTATTGGCTACTACAAAGTGATGGTAAGAAGCCTTTTTAGTACTGGTATTTTATTTATTGCATTACAATTTTTAGACACTTTTGCTAGTATTTGCTTGGGTATATTTTTTGTCATGCTTGTTGCAGATACCTTTAGACCAGCAATGTATGTAGCTATGAGCGTTTATAGTAAACCCGAAAACAAAACACGCTCTGTTACATTGATAAGACTTGCAATAAATCTTGGTTTTTCGGCTGGTCCTGCTGTTGGTGGATTAATCATTGCTACAATGGGTTATG
>JASBSE010000518.1 GCA_030149115.1 Winogradskyella sp.
TTGGTTTCAAATACTGGTTTGGATTCCTTAATAGAGGGTATCGATGATACCATAGAGGTGCAGTTTGCCCAATTGGTGTTGAGATTGGAATGACTGTGAATTTAAATAAAATTATAATTGATATAAATGAAAAAAAAGAAAATTAATTTAAGAGATTTAAAGCCTGATTCTGATAAAGGGCATAATCACGATGATGGGCACAACCACGGAGACCAACCCAATAATTTTAAAGTATATATACCTGCCATTATAAGTTTTACAATGCTTATTTTGGGAATTATATTAGATTATTTTGACATTACTTTTTTTAAAAGTTGGATACGAGTTATTTGGTATGTGGCGACTTATGCACCTGTTGGTTTACCAGTTATCAAAGAGGGTTGGGAAAGCATAAAGAAGGGAGATGTTTTTACAGAGTTCTTTTTAATGTCTATAGCAACTATTGGGGCATTTATAATTGGTGAATATCCTGAAGGTGTGGCAGTAATGCTATTTTATGCAGTAGGAGAATTATTTCAAAACGCAGCAGTTAATAGAGCAAAAGGAAATATTAAAGCCTTATTAGATGTTCGACCAAAAGAAGCCAATGTATTTCGTGATGGTGATTATGTTAGTGTGTCGCCAGAAGCTGTAAATATTGGTGAAAAAATACAAATTCGAGTAGGTGAGAAAATACCGTTAGATGGGATTTTATTATCCGAAAAAGCATCTCTAAACACCGCAGCGTTAACAGGCGAAAGTAAACCCGACACAATAAATAAAAAGTCAAAAGTATATGCAGGAAGCATCAATTTGGAAAGTGTGATTGAAGTTGAAGTTACCAGCAAGTTTGAAGACAGTTCCATTGCAAGGATATTGGATTTGGTACAAAATGCCACAGCAAGAAAGTCCAAAACCGAACTGTTTATTAGGAAATTTGCCAGGATATACACACCAATCGTGGTTTTTCTTGCTATTGGTTTAACTTTTCTACCGTATTTTTTTGTAGATGATTATGTGTTTAGGGATTGGCTGTACAGAGCATTGATTTTCTTGGTAATATCCTGTCCTTGTGCGTTGGTAATTTCTATTCCGTTAGGTTACTTTGGTGGATTGGGTGCAGCTTCAAAAAATGGCATTCTTTTCAAAGGAGCTTCCTTTTTGGATGCTATGACCACGATAAATACATTAGTAATGGATAAAACAGGAACGGTAACCAAAGGAGTTTTCAAAATCAAAAGCATCAAGACCTTTGATTGGGATGAAAAAGAATTTATGAACTATCTAATGGCAATGGAAGAGCAATCTACACATCCTATTGCTAAAGCTATTATGGAATACCAGAAAGGAACCAACAATTTTGAAGCAAATAAGGTTTCTGAAGTTGCGGGAAAAGGGTTAAAAGGTATGGTAAAAGGTAAAGAAGTTTTGGTTGGAAATAAGGCTTTAATGGTATCCAATAATATAGAAGTGCCTAATGAAACTGAATCTATCGTGGAATCTATTGTATTGGTAGCTATTGATAATGTTTTTGCAGGTTATGTGGTAATTGCGGACGAATTAAAGGAGGATGCTAAAGAAACCATATCAAGTTTACATAGGGTAGGGATTAAAAAAATAATGATGCTTTCAGGAGATAAAGATTCCATAACTCAACAAGTGGCAAAGGATTTAAATATAGAAAATGCCAAGGGAGGTTTATTGCCAGAGGATAAATTAAATGAAGTTGAAGCATTAAAGAAAAATTCAGAAAATAAAGTAGCCTTCATTGGTGATGGTATTAATGATGCACCCGTGTTGGCAGCAAGTGATGTAGGTATAGCAATGGGCGGATTAGGTAGCGATGTAGCCATAGAAACAGCCGATGTTATCATTCAAACCGATCAACCTTCAAAAGTAGTGAGAGCCATTAAAATAGGCAGTTCCACACGAAAAATCGTATGGCAGAATATCATTTTGGCTTTTGGTGTTAAAGTAATTGTACTGATTTTGGGAGCAGGTGGTTTAGCAACAATGTGGGAAGCAGTATTTGCAGACGTAGGAGTGGCATTGTTGGCAATATTAAATGCAGTAAGGTTACAGAAAATAAAATGGGAATAATTTATGTATAAAAAACGAGGATATAGAAAAGGAAAAAAGCATAAAAACAAAACAAGAAATACTATTACTCAAAAAGATAAAGTAGTTGGTATTATTTCATTAATTTTTTTAATTATTTGTGCATTCTTACTATACTATTTTGTGTTAAAAGGTAATATTCATAAGCACTAATACAATGCTTTTCAATGCGACCATTTATTCAATAGCTTATTTGCGTTTAGAAATGATCAGCTAGCATTAATATGTAAATATTGAAATTAAATGTCACAAAAAAGGAGAAACAGGCGCAAAGTCAAAAAAAAACAACCTCTAAAAAATAATGTTAGCAATAAAGACAAAATAATTTGGTTCGGTATCGTTGGTGTTGTAATACTATTATTTTGTTTTCTATTGTTCCTACAATTCATCAAGTACTTCATATCAATTGAAGATGGGTAAACATTTTTAACTATTTTTTGTCTTGTACAAAATATAAAAGTTGTTAGAGTATGTGGGCAGGTAATAAGGTGTTCGTCAGTTGTTCCATTTTGTTCCATAAAGCATAATCACAAATGCGTTGCATTGGTGCTTACCATACATAGTACTACTGCGGTGGCACATCCTCGTTAGCACTATGTATTTGCTTTACTTCACACACTTCACATCTTCCTCACCCGCAGCTACTCTTGCACCCCAAGCCCCAATAAGGTGTGTGCTTGTGGCACACAACATATAAATTGGGGTACAACCGCTGCTTCATATTTTGGCTCGCCTGCTGCTCGCTGCGGGCAAAACCCACAGGTGGTATGAGAGCGTCGTAATGAGAAATGTAAAACACAAAAAAATAAATCATATTGAAGTTTGAGCATAACAAGACAGTATGTGATGACTTCAAAATGAAGCGTAGTGTTTTATTTTGAAGTGGTTTCATTTCGGAATAGATGGGCTTATGCCACCTGTGGGTTCACGGGTGTCACAGTTTTTGATGGCAGCCATTTTGCATATACAATAACCGCTTCAAGAAATTTGAAGTATCCGAATACTTTTAAAACCGCTTTAATAACTGATTAAATAGTCTTTTAAATCCAAAAGCGGATTATTCTATATTGCAAACGCACAGCAAGAGTAACGCTTTCAATCAGCTATTTCAGCCACCACACAACCCATTTTTAAATTGGCAATTGCTCATTAGGTAAAAACAAAATCCTCAATTTCCTTAATCCACTTAAATACTTATAAATTATATCACGTTAAGTACTCACAATTGCTAAAATTTAAAAACGGTAGCCATCCTTCCATAGCTTCATTCAATTGTTACACTTGCTTCCCAACGCTACACCCAAGCTGTATCCAACGGCATCAAAAACTTGCGCCACCCTTGCGTTTTCAACGTAGGCGTGGTAGCCCTATCGGGCTATTTTCCCACACCACCCTTGCTCAACTCGCTGGCGGCTCGCTATTATGGCTATCGCCATACGCTACGCGATTACCTGCCTAAAATGAGTAACTTTGAAATATGATTGATGATTTAAAAAAATTATTTCTGCGTTTTAATTATACCGATGAAAAAGGATTCATCCTTAATGTTCCATCTTTAAATAATGGAGAACACTTAACATTGGGTTTTGATAATAAAAGAAAAGAGTTCAATATTCATTTTACCAATGAAAACATAAATGAACCAGGTGCAAAACGTCGGGAATTTATATTTGCAATGTCTGCTTTTCGTTTTTTCTTATTTTTAAAATGTTTTGAAGTATTCTACAATCAAAGCATTGTCAACCTTATCTTATCATCCAAAACTAATCTTGGAAAGCTCAAAAAGCATAAACTAATCATTAATATTTTTACTGATTCGGTTGATATTGAAGAAAAAATTATTTATCAAAAACGTAAAGGAAAAGGCAGACAGTGGAGATTTAGAGAAAATTTCGATTGGAATTTACTAGCAGATAATTTCAAATACCTTGAAAAATCAGATTTAAATTCAGATAAAGTTTTAATAGCATATAAGTATAATAAAGGTCATTTATCACTTCAAGGCTTCATATATAAGTTTGAGCATCTAAAAGGTGTTTATTTTATTCCGATTAGAAAATTCAATCGTTTTGCAAAGAATATGGCTATTGCAATGTATAATTACCTTAATGCATATCCAACTGAAGAAACCTTACCTTTTAGACAACTAATGTTTGAGCGCCTTAAACATCCTTATATGAACAAACAAGAAGAAAAAAGTTTGCAAAGTTAGCTGGCTTCCTTCATCCCACGCTCATCATACTATAAAGTTCAAGCCCTACGGGTTTTGAAAAAAATATTGCACCTGTGGTCAGGCACAAATTTCAAAACCCTTTCCATCAGCAATATTTTTTCCAAAAAACTTGACAGTATGGCAACGCCATCAAAGAAACGGCTTTCTTTTTTCTCTTTTTCTTTGTAAAAAAAATATTCATTTTTTTATTTCTGATGCAAAAGGAAGCAATCTAAAGCAACAAAATCCATATCTAACGAATAGCATAAAAGTTGCCATATATTTCAACGGAAGGTACAACTTCGTGTCAAGTCCGTACCAAGTCCGAAGAAAAGTAAGTTTCATTTAAATTATTTATGTTATGGGTAAAATTGCTCAAGGAATTTTAGGAGGGCTTTCTGGTAAGGTTGGAAACGTTATCGGTGGAAGCTGGAAAGGTATTGACTACATCAGAATTAAACCTTCAAGTGTAGCCAATCCAAGAACTGTAGGTCAGGTAAACCAAAGAAATAAGTTTACAGTGACTTTAGAATTTATTCAAGCTGTTAAACCGTTTATCCAAAAAGGGTATAAGTTTTTAGCAGTGAAGAAAACAGCGTTTAATGCTGCGATGTCTTATGTGTTAAATAATGCCATTACAGGTGTAGAACCTAACTTTAATGTGGATTATGCAAATGCATTAGTAAGTAGAGGTGGTTTATCAGCTGCTCTGAACCCTTCTACAGATCTTGCAACAGCTGGAGAAGTAACTTTTAACTGGGATGATAACTCTGCTGAAGGTAACGCCAATGCTACCGATAAAGCAATGTTATTGGTTTATAATCCATCAAAGAAAGAATCTATTGCTTTAACTGATGGAGCAGACAGAACAGTAGGAACTCAAATTGTTGCTATACCAACAACCTATGCAGGAGATACTGTAGAGCTATTTATGGCATTTATTACTGCTGATGGTAGCCAAGTATCAAACAGTACTTATTTAGGCTCTGGGACAGCCAATTAATAGCTTGGTGCTTTTATTTGAAAACCGCTCAATTCGAGCGGTTTTTTTATGCTATATTCGTAAACGAATTTATTAATGATTACTCTTTAGTTACTCTTTTTATGTGTTTTTTGTATCCTATTTGTTGCCC
>JASBSE010000375.1 GCA_030149115.1 Winogradskyella sp.
TCTATAGAAGTTAAACCAAAAGAAGTTGTTGATCTGTGAGCAGCACCTGTAGCACCACCACCAAAACCAGTGTTAGCTTCAACTAACCAAGATCCTTTACTTAGAGCACTAGACTCATCTTCTTGTGCATTAACACTTACAAAAGCAAAAACTGCTAAAGCAGTAAAAAGTAATTTTTTCATAATTATTTTAAGTTTTAAAATTAATTTGGTCGGCAAATGTAAGTTATAGGCTACATTTAAAACTTAAAAAATTGTTAACAAAAGAGGCTTTTCATCGATATTGAAAAAAACAAAAAAAAACCTCTAAAACTATATATGTTTGAGACTATTTAGGTTAATTCTAAATCATGAATACATAAAAAAAAGAGAGGCAATTGCCTCTCTTTTAGATTATATGATATTATATAATTATTATAATCCGAATTCTACACCTAGTGTAATTTGACTCCAAGTAATACCATCTAAAGAGATATTTCTAAAGGCTAAAACTATGTCTAAAGCTTCACTAACACCATACTGAACTCTTGGCGCATAATAAAATCCGCTTTCTATACCATCTGGTGCAACACCTATACCGTAACCTAAGTCAGCACCTAAAGTAAACTCTTCTGATACAGCATAACGACCAGTGGCACCAACAGGTATCCAAGAAAAATCTTCATCAATTATATCACTATCACCAAAAGAATGGTTGAATCCTGCTGTAGGACCAGCTTGAAAATCATCAGAAATTTCAAATAAATATCCTAAATCTACAGCAATAGAAAACGTAGCTAAGTCACCTGCGTCACCAATTGGTAAACCAGCACTTACACCAGCTTTAAATTCTTGTGCATTTACACTTGCAAAAGCAAATACTGCGAAAGCAGCTAAAAATAATTTTTTCATAATCTTTTAAGTTTTAAAATTGATTAACAGATTCAAATTAAAGTCTTTTTTTCATAATATTAAAATTTTAAGGTAGAGTTATTAACAATTTTGTAAACATTTTTATATAAACACTTATTAATCAATGATTTAATTTTTACGTTATTAACAAAATTTAGAAAAAATACGATGAATTACGTATGATTTTCACTACTTTTTAGCCCTAAAATCTCTTTTTTTACACCATGAAATGGCCTCAAGCAATTAAAGATTATAGACATTATTTACAAATAGAGCGCGGTTTGTCTCAAAATTCTATTGAGAATTACAGCTATGATATTAAAAAACTTACGGGCTATTTAGAAGAAAATCAAATAGATATATCTCCAAATAAGATTACTAGAGACCATATTAAACAGTTTATATACACTATATCTAAAACTATTAATCCTAGGTCTCAAGGAAGGCTAATTTCTGGTTTGAGAAACTTTTTTGATTATTTGGTTTTTGAAAACTATAGAGATTCTAATCCTATGGATTTAATTGAGTCTCCTAAAATTGGTAGAAAACTTCCAGACACTTTGTCTATTGATGATATTGATTTATTAATCAGTACCATAGATTTAAGCTACCAATACCAAGGAGTTAATCTTGGGGAGCGCAACAGAGCTATTATTGAAACCTTATACAGTTGTGGTCTAAGGGTTAGTGAACTTATAGAATTAAAAATATCCGATCTGTTTTTTGATGAAGGTTTTATAAAAGTTACAGGTAAGGGAGATAAACAACGCTTTGTTCCTATTGGCGAGTCTACCAAAAAATACATATATATCTGGCGAGACATTAGAAACCATATTGATGTAACGCCTGAATCTAAAGATATTTTATTCCTTAATTATAAAGGCAACAAACTAACACGTGCTATGATTTTTACAATAATTAAGAATCTGGTTAAAAAATCTGGATTAAATAAAACAGTATCACCACATACTTTTAGACACTCTTTTGCAACGCATCTATTAGAAAATGGTGCAGACCTTAGAGCTATACAAATGATGCTTGGTCACGAAAGCATTACCACAACTGAAGTATATATGCATGTGGATCGTTCTCATTTAAGTGACGTACTGAATAAGTTTCATCCTAGAAAATAAAAAGGTGTCCTAAACTAATAGAACACCCTTTTACCATTACTTGAGTTAGTTATCTTTATTTAGCAATATTCACTGCTCTCGTTTCTCTAATCACTGTAACTTTTACCTGACCAGGATAAGTCATGTCTGTTTGAATTTTCTGAGAAATTTCAAAGGATAAGCTTGCTGCTTTATCATCTGATACTTTTTCACTTTCTACAATAACACGCAATTCTCTACCTGCTTGTATTGCATACGCTTTTTTAACACCTGTAAAACCAAATGCAACATCTTCTAGGTCCTTTAGACGTTGAATATAAGAATCTAGAACTTGTCGTCTCGCTCCTGGTCTTGCTCCTGAGATGGCATCACAAACCTGAATAATTGGTGATAGCAACGTTGTCATTTCTATTTCATCATGGTGCGCTCCGATAGCATTACAAACCTCTGGTTTTTCGCCATGCTTTTCTGCCCATTGCATCCCTAAGATAGCGTGTGGAGTTTCTACATCTGTCTCAGAAGATGGCACTTTACCTATATCGTGTAATAATCCTGCTCGTTTTGCTAGTTTAGGATTCAATCCTAATTCGGCAGCCATTACACCACAAAGTTTGGCAACTTCTCTAGAGTGCTGCAATAAGTTTTGACCGTAAGACGAACGATACTTCATTCGACCCACCATTTTAATCAATTCTGGGTGTAGACCATGTATACCTAGATCTATTACAGTTCGCTTACCGACCTCTATAATTTCTTGTTCTATCTGCTTCTGCGTTTTTTTTACAACTTCTTCAATTCTTGCAGGATGTATTCTACCATCTGTAACCAACTTATGAAGTGATAAACGCGCTATTTCACGTCTAACAGAATCAAAACAAGATAAAATAATAGCTTCTGGAGTATCATCTACAATAATCTCAACACCAGTAGCTGCTTCAATAGCTCTAATGTTACGACCTTCTCTACCAATAATTCTACCTTTAACGTCATCTGACTCTATATTAAATACAGATACACAATTGTCTACAGCTTCTTCTGTACCAATACGTTGAATTGTATTGATGATAATCTTTTTAGCCTCTTGTTGTGCTGTTAACTTAGCTTCTTCTAACCTATCTTGTACATAAGCCATCGCATCGGTTTTAGCCTCTTCTTTTAAAGATTCTACCAATTGCTCTTTTGCTTCCTCAGCAGATAATTGAGAAATAACCTCAAGCTGCTTTATTTGGCTTTTATGTGCTTTCTCTATTTCATCCTTTTTCTTTTCTAAGAATTCTAATCTAAAGTTATAATCCTTTATTTTATCATCTAACGATTGATTAGATTTTTTAGCTTTAGATAATTCATTAGAAACTTGAGATTCTTTATCTCTGATACGCTTTTCTGCTTCAGCCATCTTTTTGTCTCTAGACAAAATTACCTTTTCATGCTCTGCCTTAAGCTCAATAAATTTTTCTTTAGCTTGAAGTATTTTATCCTTTTTTAAAGCTTCTGAATCTGCTTTTGCTTGTTTTAAAATTGATTTAGATTCGCTCTCTGCATTAGCGATTAACTTAGACGCTTTACCCTTCTCAAGAGATTTAGCAATAACGTATCCTATTATTAATCCTAATACAACTCCTCCAACAATATATAGTATTGTGTTAGTGTCCATGTTTATAGTTTAGTTTAGTATATAAAAAAAGCCTACATCAGTTTTGGATTTTGTATAAACTCCTTAAAAACAAGTTTAGGGCTAACAAACTGATCAAGGATCTGCCCAAATACTAAGCGTATTAGCAGCATGCTTTTACAATTCAAACTCACCCTTTTTAAAGAATTAACGTTGAGTTTATCAAAAA
>JASBSE010000378.1 GCA_030149115.1 Winogradskyella sp.
TAACAATATTTAAGTTTTTTAGACTAATTTTATAGGAACCTTAAAAAGAATATCATGGGATTAGGAATGGACATAATCATTTTCGTTTCGGCAATACTATTTGGCATCTTTCTGTATTGGAGAGAGTCTAACGGAAATGGAGTATACCGCTTTTTTAATAAAATGCTAAACAGTAAAGAGTTACAAATGAGCGCTGATAATCCCAAAGGATTTATTTACAAGCAACCATTTATTCCAAGATTGCTTTTTGTAGTAATTACTTTGTTAGTATTAGGATTGGTATTACAGTTTTTAACACCAATAGAAATCTTTTCAAATTACTTTGCATTATCTGGCTTCGCAACCTTTGCAACAGGAACATTATTAGGCACATATCTAGCCAATTTTGTAATTAAAACTACGGAGGTTGTTGAGGAAAAAAGCGACTCACTAGGTGATTTTGTAGAAGATGCTGTTGAGAAAGGAAAACACCTTATAGAAGATTTAAAACACAAGGATAATAAAGCAGTAGAAGAGGCAAAAAAAGAAATTTCAAAAGAGCCAGAGCCTAAAGCAGAACAAAAATCAGCACGTGACCGCTTGAAAGATAAGGGTCTAATGTAACGCAGGATCTCATTAAAGAAAACAAGTTAGAAATAAATAGATTCTGAAAACAAGTTCAGAATGACAAAAACATATCATGATAAAAAACTATTGGAATAAAGGGGCAAAGCAAAAACGAATAACCATCTTTTTGGGTTTGTTACTGCTTATTTTACTTTTCTTTTTTAGAGACGATTATCAACCAGTGTTATTGTTCTTTAGAAAATACATTTTTGTAATTCTACTGAGTGTCATTATTTTGGTTTTAGGATTAAGAAAGTTCAGAAAAACAGCGAGTACAGGTGGTCGACTTGGTATTTTGGGTATTCTCATTGTGTTTTTTGGACTGCTTTATTTCTTAGGCTGGAATCAAGGATTGTACGATTACATGAAGACGTACAACGTATTCAATAGTCTTAATAAAGTTGAAATTGATGAGCTACCATTAACACAAAATGAACGTATTCAGCCATTAAGAAACATATTTTCAATGGCTAATGAGAGTGTAGGTGAGACCAAAGATGTATCGCTACCACATTTGGTAAGAATTGGCACAGAGAATAAATGGACTATGGCGATACAGCCAAGTGAAAAGTACATAATGCAACGCATAAGCGATAATACCGAAGAAGTTTTTGCGGTAAGTAGTACAACACCTTTTCCAAGGTTTTCAAACGAAAATAGAATCGATGTTACTTTTTCAATAGGCGAATCTTTAAAGTTTAGCAGAAACACTTACAATGCAGTAGTTCAGCGTTTTAATCCTTGGATGTTATTCAATTATGAACCAAGCGATACGTTTTACATGAAAGACGATCAAGGTAATTGGGTACAAGTAGTCAGCCTAATAAAGTGGAAAGGATTTTTCTTTCCATATCCAACCTTTGGAGGTGTCATGATTATTGAAAATGGAGAGCATGATTTTAATGATTATATAGAGCGAATCACCATTGGAAAGGGAACTTTTGTGAGTCCGGAAGACATAAAGAATTATAAATTTTTACAAAAGCAGAATACCTTAGCCGAAAACGTGTCTCAGCTTCAGGCAGAATCTTTAAAGTTTTTAGGAGGCTTTAGCGATCCATTACCTTGGAATATGGAAACTGCGGTTAAGATTCCTTTAATGCCAAAAGATCAAAATCAGCAACCTTATGTTACAGATTTTGATTTTGCTGGAAGTAATTCTGATGCGTATAGTGGTTTATATCATTGGTTTGGTTTGGAACCAGTAGGTGAGGAGCGCACAAGCTTAAGCTATAGTGTGTTTGTTCCAGCAGATGGAACGGATAAGTTGTATTACTACGATCATGCAACCAAAAAGCAAGGTTATGCAGGTGTTTCCGCGATGCCTTTAAAAGTAAAGGAATCTCGTAAAGAATATGATTGGAACGCAAGTACTCCAGTTGAATTTAGACCTTATATAAAAGATATTGCAGGTAGAAAACGCATGTTCTTTTTAGGAACTATTTCTTCAATAAGTGATACAAATTCAAAGCAATTCGATGGTTCTGCAACACCTGATTTAGTTTTGATTGACAGTGAATATCGTGATGTTATTTGGATTGATGTAAAACACCCTAGTGGTTGGGACGAAACGGTTTATAATCAATTAAACGAAGCTTGGAGAGCGAGTGAAGGTATTGGATATTATTACCAAGAGCAACCAAAAGATGAAGATTTAATGCAAATGCAAATAGACTCTCTGAAAACCATGCCACAAGTTGAAGATAATTCAGAAATGATTGATGCTTTACAACGTCGGATAGACTCATTGAAAGCATTAAACATAAACAACTAACTATATTTACTTAAAGTCTCACGGCTAAGACTTCCATAGTCTTTTTGTAATCTTTTATTATATGGTCAAGTGCTAAATGTTTACCATGTTTAGCTTTCCAATCTCCATTAATAATAGTGCCTAATATAGATGATGAATGGCCAGTATATACTATTGTATTACATAGATGCTCTGTTTTGGTAGCCTGAATTAATGGTAATTTGGAATCTATAACGACTGCATCAAAAGGTTCACCAATTTTAAAAAATGTGTCATTCGATTTTCCCATTGCTTTTCTACCACTTTTCCATGCCATTTTAATGGCATTAAAGCCAGAATTACCAGAGTTGTCAGTTACAAACGTATTTCGTTTATGGCTTATTAGGCGCTGTCCATAATCTAATAGTCTTAATTCTTCAAACGGGTTGATACTTATATGACTATCTGTACCAATGCTCCAATTACCATTTTGTTTTTGAAACTCAGTTAATCTAAAAATCCCATCTCCCAAATTACCTTCAGTGCTTGGACATAAAACGACATTTGCTTTATGCTTTGCAATTCCATTAAGTTCATGACTATTTAGATGTGTAGCATGTACCAAATGCCAATTATCATTTAAATCAACAGTGTCCAAAAGCCACTCAACAGGTCTTTTTCCATAAAAATCGAGACAGTCTTCAATTTCTTTTAACTGTTCTGAAACATGAATATGCATCGGTTGATTTGCCTGAAGGAATGTAGCAATTTTCTTAATAGATTCCTCATCAACAGCTCTTAAAGAATGTATACCTAAGCCAATTTTTGTGTTTTTATAATTCGTAGCTACTTTTTCCGAAGCTTTGACGAGTTCTTGATAAGCCTCGAAGTCTGGTGAAATAAATCGTTTTTGTTTCTCAGTTGCAGCGGTGCCGAAGCCACCTTTTTGATAAAATATAGGAACTAAAGTTAAATGAATACCGGTTTTTTCAGCAGCACGCATTAATCGTTCTCCCATTTCAGCAAGATTGCTATATGGCACTCCTGTTTTGTTGTGATGCAAATAATGAAATTCAGCAACATCAGTATAGCCGTTTTGAACCATTTCTGCATATAACATCGAAGCAATAGCTTCAAAATCATCTGGGCTAATAGTTAATGCTAAATTATACATAGTTGTACGCCAACTCCAAAAATCGTCTGCAGTTTGACCAGTTTGATGCATTTCGGCTAAACCAGCCATAGCATACTGAAAAGCATGAGAATGTGCATTTTGAAATCCAGGTAATGCAAAGCCATTAACAATTTCGGAGTTTACAGATTCTGTTTCTGCAATATTGGTAATGATACCTTTTTCATCCACAGAAACAGTGATATTTTCTAACCAGCCATTTTCGGTTAATAAGCCTTTAAACGTGTAGCTTTTCATTGTAATTCTTTTAGTAAAGAGGTAAACATTTCTTTCAATAAACTTTGCATTTTTTCGGCACGTTCAGGATGATATTTTGTTTCAGTATCATCCATATAATTTACTTTGGTCATTTCTAGCTGTAAGGCATGTATTCCTTTTTCAGGTTGCCCAAAGCTTCGTGTTATTTGTCCACCTTTAAAAGGTGTGTTGTGAGTAACGTTATAAGATTCTGACTTTAAAACTTCAAGTGTAGCGTTTATAATATTACTTGATGCAGTATTACTATCGTTGTTTCCTAAAATTAAGTCAGGAAAGGGCTCTTTTCTAATTCCAGGAACTATTTGTCTTATGGAATGCGCATCGAATAATAGTACTTTTCCAAAAGCATCCAATTTTTCATTGATTAAATCACGAATCTTTTGATGATATGGTAGATAATACTTATGTATTCTATCTTCAATATCTTTAGACTTAGGAACTTTGTCCTTGTATAAATTATTCCCGTTAAAATCTGTTGTGGAAACAAGATTGGTAATAACTCTGCCGTCATTGTATAACGGTTTGCTTTCAGGGTTTCGGTTGAGATCAATTACCCAACGATGATAATTTGCTTTTATCATGGTTATGCCCATTTCTGTTGCAAAGCTGTAAAGTTTATCTACAAAAAAATCAGTGTCATCTAAATGAGTTAGCATTTTAGGTTCAAATAGTGATTCTAAATCTTTAGGTATATATGTACCTGCATGTGGAACGCTTATGACTATTGGAACTGTTGTGTTTGTAGGTTCTGTAATACTATAAATATCCATACTAATTAGTTGGCTATATAACTATTAATTTTTTGCTCGTGTGAAGATACACAAAATCTATTTTGACAAAAGTTAATCTTATACTTTCAACTTAATTGCTTCTGTGAGTAGTCTGCTTCTTAATATTTTTATATTTACACAAGTAAAATCTCTGATTTAATCAAAAACTGTATTCAAACGATTTTGATTCTTATGATTTTCAGTGTTAATATTTAAGACAATATAAAATTTATGAGTTCTAAGTTCTACGATTTTAAAAATTTAAAAGGAGATTTAACAGGTGGTTTAGTGGCTGGTGTTGTAGCATTACCATTGGCTTTAGCGTTTGGAGTACAATCTGGTTTAGGTGCTATTGCAGGACTTTATGGAGCTATAGCAATTGGTGTTTTTGCTGCTATTTTTGGCGGTACAGCAACACAAGCGAGTGGACCAACAGGACCAATGACTGTTGTGTCAGCGGCATTGGTGGCAGCCGCAATTGAGATAACTGGTAGTTTAGAGGCTGCAATGCCTATTGTTATACTTACATTTTTATTAGGTGGAATTTTTCAAATTGTGTTTGGATTGATAAATATAGCTGGTTATGTGAAGTATTTTCCATATCCTGTAGTTTCTGGTTTTATGAGTGGTGTAGGTCTCATCATTATTATCCTTCAATTGTTTCCTTTTGCAGGATTAGGTTCAGAAAAATCAACATGGCTTGTAATGCAGGATTTACCCAGATTATTCTCAGATTTTAATTGGCAAGCAGTTATTCTGGGTATATTTACAGTAATTCTATATTTGGTTTTTCCGTATGTAACCAAAGTTATTCCAAGTGCACTAGTAGCATTAATATCAGCATCTGTTGCAAGTTTCTTTCTAAAATGGGATGTTCCAGTTATTGGAGATATCCCTTCAGGTTTACCAAGTTTACAAGTGTCAGGTATCTTTTCAATAGA
>JASBSE010000538.1 GCA_030149115.1 Winogradskyella sp.
TCCCAATAAAAAAAAATTGTAGATTTGCGAGAGAGCTAATTAATAAATAAAAACTAAAAAATGATAATTGCAGCTATAATTGGTATTATAATTTTAACCATCCTTATTGTATGGGTAATTGACAAATTTGTTCCTAAAAAAATAAAACCAGTAATTAACTTGGTACTTTGGGCACTTATTATTTTTCTTGGGTACATTACGTTTATGTCTGTATACAAGGAAATAGAATTCAATCAATTAAAGGTTGAGCGTTATAAAGTTGTAATTGATAGATTAGTAGATATCAGAGATTCGCAAGTTGCATACAAAGAAGTAAAAGGAGAATATGCAGGTAGTTTTGATAAGCTAATAGATTTTGTAGAAAACGATAGTATTCCTATTACTCAAAGAAGAGATACATTAGTTCTAGATGAAGAAAGAACACGTGCTTTTGGTAATGTTGAAACTATGAAGACTATTACATTAATAGATACATTAAATTACTGGAATGTAAAAGATTCTATATTTAAAGGTGATAGCCGTTACAAAAATATGGCTGATGTTGGCATTGGTAAGCCTGGAGCAAAATTTACTCTAAAAGCAGGTAAAATAGAAGAAATTCCTGTTTTTGAAGTTAGTGTAGACAAAGCTATAGTATTAGATGGTCAAGAAAAGTATCTAATAGATAAAGAAAAACAAGCAGTTTCTATTGCTGGTGTTAAAGGAGAGTCAGTAAAAATTGGTTCTATGGAAGAAGTTAACACTAGTGGAAATTGGGGTAAAGACCTTTCAAACAAGGAATAAAGTTTTGACTAAAAATAACATTAAAGAACTGTCCATTCAAGTTAATTTGAATGGGCTTTCTTTTTGTATACTAAACAGAACCTCTAACACAATTGAGTTTCTTAATAGTATTTCATTTCATCATAAACTAAATCCTTTTGATGTATTAAACAGGCTTAAAACGGAATTGAGTGCTAACTCGGTATTTTCAGATGAATTTGATAGTATTACCGTTGTGCATCAAAACGAACTATCTACACTCGTCCCAAAGGCACTCTATGACGAAAATAATAAAGCAGACTATTTAAAATTCAATACAAAAATTTTAAAAACAGATTATATTACTCATGATGATATTACTGTAAATGATAGTGTAAACGTATATATACCATATATAAATATCAACAACTATATTTATGAAACCTTCGGAGAGTTTACATATAAGCACTCCTCTACTGTTTTAGTTGATACGCTTTTGCAAAAAAAACACCAAAGCGATAGTATAGATGTATATCTTCATGTTAACAGCAATACCATAGAGATTGCCGTTATAGACAAACAACAACTGCAGTTATTTAATACTTTTGAATATCATAGCAAGGAAGATTTTATATACTATGTTTTATTTGTATTTGAACAGCTTAGCCTAGATGTTGAAACTACCGTAATCTATTTAAGTGGTGTTATTAACCAAGATGATGAATTGTATAGTTTACTATATACTTATATAAGACACGTAGAGTTTGAAAAAATGAACTTTACTTATACCTTTTCAGAAAAAATCGATACAAAAAGATTACACCAATACTACTTGATTCTAAACACCTTTTAATGCGAATAATCTCTGGAACATATAAAGGCAGAAAAATTGTAGCACCTGCCAAACTGCCTGTTCGTCCAACCACAGATATGGCTAAAGAGGCCTTATTTAACATACTCAATAATCAATACTATTTTGATGACATTTCTGTATTAGATTTATTCTCAGGAACAGGAAATATAAGTTACGAATTTGCTTCTAGAGGTACAGAAGACATTACAGCAGTAGATGACAATTATGGCTGTATAAAATTTATAAACAGTACGGCAGAAAACTTTGAAATGCCTATAAAAACAATAAAAAGTGATGTCTTTAAGTTTTTAGAAAACTTCGCACAACAATTCAATATAATTTTTGCCGATCCTCCTTATGACTTTGATGTGGAGATATTCTCAAAAATTCCAGAATTAGTTTTCAAAAATAATCTTTTAGAAGAAGAAGGTCTTTTAATCATAGAGCATTCTAAACATACAGATTTAAGCCACTTAGAGCATTACTCTCATTCTAAAAAATATGGAGGTAACATGTTTAGCTTTTTTATTTAAACTGTCTCTATTTTTTATTATAATTCATCCAAAACATACTACTTTAAGATACTTCAATTTGTAGTATAAATCCTAAAATTTATTTTTTATTAAATTAGTAGTTTAAATATCTGATTTTTAAATAAATAAACTAGTCCTGTTTATCTACGATTTAATTAACCTCTTTGTTAGTACTTGCTATTAAATATTTTACTAACCAATTAAATCAAATTATTATGAAGAATTTAAAAACGGGATTACTAATTCTCTTATTAACAGTTTTTACTGTAAACTTTTCAAATTCACAAGAAGAAGAGCAACCTACAATGTTTGTTGTACATACAGACAATGTAAAGTTTGAAATGATGCCAAAATATGAAGAATTGGCACTAAAACTAAAGAAAAGCTGTGACGAGAATAAAATTGAAGGTATGAGTTGGACAACCATTAGTGTGGAAGATGGTCGTTATGTTTATGTATCACCCATCAAGAACATGGCTGAGTTAGACACCAACCCAATGGAAGGTCTTGCGAAGAAAATTGGTGAGGAAGAAATGGGTAAAATGTTTGAGGGAATGGATGAGTGCTATGATTCTCACAGTAATGAGATTATACATTTCATTCCTGAATTATCATATATGCCAGAAGGCTATGATACCAAAGACAAAAACGAAAGAGAATATCACTTTTTGTATTACGCTCCAAAAAACGCAAAAGCTATGAATGAAGGTATGGCAAAAATTAAGGAGATGTTTGAAACTAAAGGTGTTAAAAATGGATATGAGGTATATCACAGTGGATTTGGCAGCGAAGAAAGTTACTATATGGTCTCTGTAGCTGGTGAAAGTGAGTTAGCCATAGCGCAAGACGGTGAAGATGATGATGAACTTTTAGGAGATGAAAGTCAAGCTACATTTTGGGAAGTTATTAAGCTCGCCACTAAATACAATGAAGTAGAAGCTAAAATCCGTCCAGATTTAAGCTACTATCCAGAATAAAAAAATCTTAAATACAAAAAGAAACCCTTTACTGAAATAGTAAAGGGTTTTTTATATTTGAGCAAATCTATAAGCCGAATTCTGTATTGAGACGTTTATAGTCCCAACCCTTATCATTTATCTGAGTTTACTGTTACCAGCAAACTTTAGCTGCCTACCCTCCAACATCGAACGTGCAGCTCTCAAACGTTGGTATACATGACATTGCACCACATAGAGTTTACCTGATTTCACTACAGCATTACCTGTACATCCTTTCTGTTGCACTTTTCCTAACCTCTCGGCTGGTGGCTGTTAACCACTATG
>JASBSE010000542.1 GCA_030149115.1 Winogradskyella sp.
GGCAAAACGTTTGAAAAATTAGAAGAGCAAGACAAAAAGCTTGAAGAATTTTCTAAAACCCAAAAGGAAAAGCAAGAGCTTAATTTCAACGATAAAAAGAAATTTGAAGATTTCTTAAAACGTCAAAAACAGCAAGAGCAGTTGATGAAAAATTTCAACAAAAAGCTGCAGGATAATTTAGAAGAATTTCAAGAGGAAAAGAAAGAAGACCAATTCAAAGAAGACTTAAAAGAACGTCTTAAAGAGAACGAAGAAAAGCTAAAGCAAGATGAAAAGTTGCTTGAAGAATTAGAAAAGCTGAAGGATAAAATCAACAAAGAAGAGTTTACCCAAAAGCTTGAAGAACTAGCCAAACAAAACAAAAACAAAAAACGCAGTATGAAACAACTCTTGGAGTTGACTAAGCGTTTTTATGTAATGAAAAAGGCAGAAAAAATTGCCAATCAGTTAGATGATTTAGCGAAGAAGCAAGAAGAACTTTCCAACAAAGACAAAGAGAACACCAAAGAGAAGCAAGACGAATTAAATAAAGAATTTCAAAAGCTTCAAAAAGATATCGAAGATTTAAAGCAAGAGGATAGACGTTTGCAAAAACCGATGAATGTTCCTGTAGATGAGTTTTTAGAAGATGGTGTAAAGTTTGACCAAAAGGAAGCTAAAGAAGCGCTTGAGAAGAAGGAAGAGAAAGAAAGTGAAGGCAAACCCAGTGAAGCACAAGAGCAACAGCAAAACGCTCAGGAAAAGCAGAAAAAAGCTGCTAAAAAGATGAAGCAGATGAGTGAGCAGATGATGCAGATGATGTCTGGTGGAGGCGGAGGTGGTGGCGACCAAGCCTCTGAAGATGCTGATGCTTTACGTCAAATTCTTGAGAATCTTTTATTGTTTTCTTTCGACCAAGAAGCATTGATGAATACGTTTGAGAGTATAGACATCAACAATAATAAATATGGTAAATACATCATTAACCAAAGTAATTTAAGAGAACACTTTGAGCATATTGATGATAGTTTGTTTGCCTTGTCTTTGCGTCAACCAAAGATTTCTGAAAAGGTAAATGAGCAAATCACAGAAGTGTATTTCAATATAGATAAAGCGCTTGGTCAATTAACTGAAAATCGCTTATATCAAGGAGTGTCGTCACAGCAATATGTTATTACAGCGAGTAATGAATTGGCGAGTTTTCTGAGTGATGTTTTAGATAATATGGAGATGCAAATGAATTCCGCTTCTGGTTCTGGTGGTGGTGGAGGTCAGCAACTTCCAGACATTATTATGAGTCAAGAAGAGCTTAATAAGCAAATGGAAGAAGGAGTAAAAAAGAACGAGCAAGGAAAGCAAGGAGAGGAAGGGCAACAAGGTGAAGGTGAAAAACCAGGACAAGAAGGTAGCGAAGGCAAAGAAGGAGAGGGAAAACAACCAGGAGAACAAGGCCAAAAAGGTGAGCAAGGACAGAGTGGTAATCAAGGTCAAAGTGGACAAAGTGGTGAGAATGGACAGTCTGGTGAACAACAAGGCAAAGGTGGACAGAACGGAAAGAATGGCCAACAGAATGGAGAAGGTAATCAAGAAGGTGGAGAGGGCCAAAACAGAAAAGAAGGCAAAGGTGAAAATGGAAAAGGAGGGAAAAATGGTAAAAACGGAAATGGCTCTAATGGTAACGGAGAAGAACAAAACGATGGTTATGGTGAAGGTGGAAGAGAAGAACAGAATGAGGAGTTATTTAAAATTTACCAGCAACAACAACAATTACGTCAGGCACTAGAAGACCGTTTGTCTAAGGAAGGAAAGATTGAATCTGCTGGCGAATTGATAAAGCAAATGGAAGATATAGAGTTGGATTTATTGAACTATGGTTTCACAAATCAAACACTTCAAAAGATGATGGATGTACAGCATCAATTATTAAAATTAGAAAATGCCACCTTTATGCAAGGTCAGGATACGAAGCGTGAATCTGAAACAAATAAGAAGGATTTCAACACTAACAATCCTAGTCAAATTCCAACGGCAAAACAATACTTTAATACTACTGAAATATTAAACAGACAAGCACTACCTTTGCAGAATCATTTTAAGAAAAAGATTCAAGAATATTTCAAAAGCAATGATTAGTTTTAATTACGAAACCGATTTTAAATTAGAGAATGAAACCAAGATTTCCGAGTGGATTTCTAAAGCCATCAATTCAGAAAATTGTAAAGAAGGAGAATTGAATTACATCTTCTGTTCCGATGATTATTTACATAAAATCAATGTCGATTTTTTAAATCACGATACATTAACAGACATCATCAGCTTTGATTACTCAGTAGGAAAAGAACTACACGGAGATATTTACATTTCTGTAGAACGTGTAGAAGATAATGCCAAAGATTTTGATGTTTCTTTTGAAGATGAAATGGCACGCGTAATGATTCACGGCATTCTACATTACTGTGGATATAAAGACAAGAGTGATGAAGATGCTAAGTTGATGCGTACTAAAGAAGACTACTATTTGAGTACGCGTTCTTAGTCTTGTGTTTTCGATGTATCTTTGCACGTTTAATTTTAATGAAATTCTAATTGTTCCACGTGGAACATTAAAAATATTCAACAATGTTTAATGAAGTTTACGATGTAATTGTAGTTGGTGCAGGTCACGCAGGAAGTGAAGCTGCTGCTGCTGCTGCCAATATGGGAAGTAAGACGTTGTTAATTACAATGAACCTTCAAAATATTGCACAGATGTCATGTAATCCTGCAATGGGTGGAATTGCTAAAGGACAAATTGTGCGAGAAATTGATGCGCTTGGTGGTTACAGCGGAATTGTATCTGACACCTCTGCAATTCAATTCAAGATGCTGAATAAATCTAAAGGGCCTGCAATGTGGAGTCCTAGAGTGCAGTCCGACAGAATGCGTTTTGCTGAAGATTGGAGGTTGTTGTTAGAGCAAACACCGAATCTCGATTTTTATCAAGAAATGGTGTCTGGTTTAATTATAGAAAACCACAAAATAGTTGGTGTAAAAACCTCTCTAGGAATAGAAGTAAAAGCCAAAACTGTTGTACTTACAAATGGCACTTTTTTAAATGGTTTAATTCATATCGGTGACAAAAACTTTGGAGGAGGTAGAGCAGGAGAAAGAGCTGCTACAGGAATCACAGAAGACCTTATTAAACTTGGTTTTGATTCTGGGAGAATGAAAACAGGAACACCACCAAGAGTAGATGGCAGGTCATTAGATTATTCTAAAATGATTGAACAACCTGGTGATGAAAATCCAGAGAAGTTTTCATATTTAGATGTTACTAAACCGTTGACTGAACAACGTTCTTGCCATATGACTTACAC
>JASBSE010000381.1 GCA_030149115.1 Winogradskyella sp.
ATTAACTTCAAAAAACCTCTCTGTATACGAACTCATCGCATTGGGAAGACATCCTTACACCAATTGGGTAGGCAGTTTAACCTCAAAAGATATTGAGATCGTTGAAAATGCCTTTAAATTGGTTAATATTTCAGAACTTAGAAACAAAAAATGCTACGAGCTGAGTGATGGTCAGTTGCAAAAAGTAATGATAGCACGTGCCTTAGCACAAGACACAGATATTATTGTTTTAGATGAACCCACTACGCATTTAGACATGTATCATAAAGCGTATATTTTAAAATTGCTTCAGAAATTAACAAAAGAAACAGGTAAAACTATTCTGTTTTCGTCTCACGAAATTGACTTAGCCATTCAACTTTGCGACACTATGATTGTAATGCAAAAAGAAAATGTTGTTTATAATCAGCCTTGCAATCTTATTTCTCAAGGTGTTTTTGAATCCCTTTTTCCTGATGATTTAATTTCTTTTGATAATACTTCTGGTAGTTTTAGAGTAAAGAAATAGTCCTCTTTTCTTCTAATTTCTCACTATAGACTTAACACTAAATCTTTATCTTTGATAAATTCTCTTTTACAAACATGAACGACACACTTATTCTCTTAATTGCCATTATTATTTCTGCCATTGTTGGTGCTTACCTTGGTATGCTTTTTACAAAACTAAAAAGCAAAAGCGAGCAAAGTACTTTAGAAGAACGTCAAAGTCAATTAAGTTTAACTATTAACGACCTCAAACAAAATATTTCTAAAATTGAATCTGAACGTGAAGAAATCAGAAGAGAAAAAGAATTTTTAAATTCTGAATTATCTCGAAAAAATACAGAGTACGAGAATCTTCAGGAACAAAATTTAAAACGAGACGAAGAACTTGCCAAACAACAAGAACAGCTTAGAAAAGATTTTGAATTGATGGCCTCTAAAATTCTAGATGAAAAATCTGAAAAGTTCACCATTCAGAATAAAGAGAATATTAAAAACATTCTTAATCCGCTTGAAGAAAAAATAAAAACCTTTGAAAAGAAAGT
>JASBSE010000549.1 GCA_030149115.1 Winogradskyella sp.
ATAAAACTGAATAAGGTTGCAAAGCTCATAAATACTAAACCTGCAACTGCAATCCAATATCCAAATCCGACACCTGCCGCTGCACCTAAGATTAAACCACCGATAACTAACCATTGAGACATACCAGAAGTTACACTAACTATTGGTACTAAAGCAGAACGCATACCTAATGCACTATAAGCTTGTGCGTGCTGTACCGCATGACCACACTCGTGTGCAGCTACAGCTGCAGCTGCAGCATTTCGTTGGTTGTAAACTGCCTCACTTAGATTTACCGTTTTATTTTTTGGATTATAGTGGTCTGTTAATTGACCTGGCGTAGAAATTACCTCAACATCATATATTCCATTATCTGCTAACATCTTCTCAGCTATCTCACGACCACTCATTCCATTGCGCAATTGCACTTTGGAATACTTAGCAAATTTACGTTTAAGTTGACTACTCACTAACCAGCTTACCAAAGCAATGGCACCAATTAGTACGTAATATCCCATCATTCCATTCATAGTTTTTAATTTTAGTTTATGTAAATGTACTAAATGGAATGCAAAAAATAAGCCAAATTTGAGTTAAGAAATTTTGTCAGTTTTTCAGTTTTACATCGCGTCAACAGACCAATTAAAAGCTTCTGCGATCTCTTCGTATATGATTTTACCGTTGGCTATGTTGATTCCTTTTCTCAGCGATTGATCCTTGGCACAAGCTACTTCCCAACCTTGATTAGCCAATCTAAGCACATAAGGTAAAGTCACATTAGTTAGTGCTAAAGTCGATGTGTATGGAACTGCACCTGGCATGTTTGCTACACAGTAGTGCACAACGTCGTCTATGATATAAGTAGGGTCTTCGTGAGTTGTTGGTTTTGTAGTCTCCACACAACCTCCTTGATCTACAGCAACGTCCACTATTACTGTTCCTGGTCGCATTTCCTTAAGCATATCTCTGGTGATTAAGTTTGGTGCTTTTGCCCCTTTTAATAATACACCACCAACTATTAAATCGTGATCCTTAATTCTTTTTCTAATGTTGAATTCGCTAGAAAATTCCGTTACTACATGATTTGGCATTACATCATTAACATAACGTAATTGCTTCATATTAATATCCATTATAGTAACATGGGCACCTAAACCTGCAGCCATTTTAGCAGCTTGTATACCAACAGTACCAGCACCAAGTACTAATACTCGTCCTGGTGGTACTCCTGGCACTCCACCTAATAAGACTCCACGTCCTTTAATTGGTTTTTCTAAATATTTTGCACCTTGTTGAATAGCCATACGACCTGCCACTTCAGACATTGGTGTGAGCAATGGTAATGAGCCATCTTCGTCTTCAACTGTTTCATAAGCAATACAAACTGCCTTGCTTTTTAGCATCGCCTTAGTTAAAGGTTCGCTAGATGCAAAATGAAAATAGGTAAACACCACATGATGCGGTTTGATAAAATCATATTCAACCGCAATAGGTTCTTTTACTTTTACAATCATTTCAGCAGAAGCATAAACTTCATCTATAGTATCTAGAATAGTAGCTCCAACCTCTTTGTAATCTTCATCAAAAAAGCCGCTGCCTAAACCAGCACTTTTTTGGACATAAACGGTGTGGTTATTTTTAATAAGTTCATAAACGCCAGCTGGTGTCATACCAACACGGTTTTCATTGTTCTTAATTTCTTTTGGGACTCCGATTTTCATATGCTGTTGTATTGCGGTTAATAGCACTATGAAATACATTCAAAAAATCCACCTATCCAAATAATAGGGTAAATTGAGAGTGATTTTTACGGAATTGTGATTTTCAGGATTATTTTTTGAATTATTCTAAATAAACCACTGTTTTTCAGAACAATAACTCAATAGACGAAATTATTATTTTTCCGATGAAGGGGAAACGACTCTATCACTTTGTTACTGAACAGCTAAAGTCACTTCTTCAACGTGTTCATTTTTGAAGATAATAAGCAGATATTCTTTCTGAGATGAAAAGAAACTTGGAGGATCTCCGATGTTATAAATAAAAGCGCCTTTTGATGAGTTGGATTGCGAATCTGGCTGTCCTAAAATTTCAAAAACTTCGCTTTTAGGTTTACTTATTAAGAATTGAGACTCAATAAGATCATCCACCATTTTGTAGCGTGTTGTATAATTGGACTTCCAGTTCTCTATTGTGAAACGTTCTTCAAATTGAAAAATAAGAGACATACTTATAACAAAGGCTAAAAAGAAAATCAAACCAATGGTATTTTTTCTATCTAGCCTTAATTTCATAGTAATATTATTAAATTGAGAACTGTGTTTCCCACATTATTCCGGATAAATCCCAAAGCAATATGTCAGAACACATGAACTGACAA
>JASBSE010000558.1 GCA_030149115.1 Winogradskyella sp.
TATCGATTATAGATTAGTATATAACATATTATATATAGCACTTGCAATAGTTTTATTATTCCCTTTATTAAGCAAGTTATATAACTATTTTTTTTAAAAGTATTTACATTGGGTATAAAACATTACTCATCAATAAAAAAGGAATTGGTTTCAATAGACTGGCTTCAGTCTAACATAGACAATCCTTTTTTAGTTTTATTAGATGCTACAATTAACAAAAAGATAGAAGAAGATTCTATAAGAATTCCAAGCGCTCGTTTTTTTGACATAAAGCAAAAGTTTAGTGATACCAATGCTAGATTTCCAAGTACTTTACCTAGCAAAGAGCAATTTGAAACTGAGGCAAGAGCTTTGGGTATAAGTAATGATTCGTTCATTGTCGTTTATGATGATAAAGGTATTTACTCAAGTGCAAGAGCTTGGTGGTTATTTAAGACCTTTGGTTTTAAAAATGTCGCAGTTTTAGATGGAGGTTTACCAGAATGGAAAGAGCAAAATTTTCCTATTGAAGCATATAAAGAAGAACCTTTTGAAAGGGGAAACTTTGAAGCTCGTTTACAACCAGAATTAATAACAGACTTTGATGGTGTTAATCAATTTTCTAAAGATTCTAAAACTCTAATTTTAGATGCGAGATCAGCACTTAGGTTTCAATGTTTAGTAGATGAACCCAGACAAGGCTTAAGGCGTGGTAAAATTCCAAACTCCAAAAACTTGCCTTACACCAAATTATTTGATGGTAATATTTTAAAATCTAAAGAAGAACTTTTAAAAATCTTTGATAACTTAGTAAAAGAAGAAACACATTTAGTTTTTAGCTGTGGCTCGGGAATTACTGCTTGTATTCTAGCCTTAGCTGCTTCAGTTTGTAGTTATAAAAATTTAACGGTCTATGATGGCTCATGGACAGAGTATGGAACTTTAACCGAGTAATATGAAAACAATTGACTGGACAAGAGACGAACTCGTTGCCTACATCTTGTTGTTTGCGGCAAATTCAGACTTTAAGGAGGACAATAAAGAACGTAATGTTATTATTTCTAAGGTAGATATGAAAACCTTTTCAGAAATTCATGAAGAATTTGATAAGGATAATGACTATCAAGGTATCCAAAAAATAATGACAAGTCTTAGGCAGCATAATTACGATAGAGACGATGTAGAGGTCTTATTGTCGGATATTAAGACTTTATTCTTTTCTGATGGTAAGTTTAATATCAATGAACGAAATATGTTAAAATCTCTAGAACGACTGTTTAAGACTTTATAATGGAGCGACTTTCAATAAACGCTATTGTAGCAAAAATAGAAGCAGAAGAAACCTTTCATGCAGTTTCTGATGATTATTCATTTACACTAAAAATAGATGAATATGTACCTTATGTCTGTGGTGCTGTACATGATGGACATCAATTTAGAAAAGACCTTTGGGATAATTGCCTGCACTCTGAATATGATAGGTGGTACGAGGAAGATCCTGAAACTAAAAATATGGTTATTTCCCATCCAATTTTAATATCTGGTTGTGATTCTCGTTTTGAATACGATCTTAATCGCGATCCCGAAAATGCAGTTTTTGATACAGCTTGGGGAAAACAGCTTTGGAAAAATCCATTACCAGAAGAAGAAAAAGTAAAAAGTTTGCAGAAACATGCTAATTTTTACAAAGTAGTAAAGGCTTTAATTTCTAAGATTGAAGAAAAATTTGGTATATGTGTGGTTTATGATATGCATAGCTATAATTGGCAACGTTGGGATAGGGAAGTTCCAACTTGGAATTTAGGAACGTCTAACATTGATAATGATCGATTTGGCGAGCAAGTAGAATCCTGGAGACAAATGCTTGCTAGTATTGAATTACCAAACAACATTAAACAGACAGCGAAAGTTAATGACACCTTTCAAGGAAATGGATATTTCTTAAAATTCATTACCAATACTTTTGAAAATACTTTAGTTTTGGCAACCGAAATAGCAAAGGTGTATTGCGATGAGTATAAGCAGGTTATTTATCCTGAAGTTGTTGCAGCAGTTGAGCAACAGTTAGAAGCGCTAATACCTAAGCATGCTAATGATTTTTACAGAAAGTTTAAAGCCTAATGTCCCAAATTAAGACAACAGAAGAATTTCAAGATTTATTTGATATAGATGCCAATCTCAATCGGTTGGTAAAGAATATTGAATTACTCAATTATATAAATCCTCAGAATATAGCTGCGGAAAAGAAAAAGTTCTTTTCTTCAAAATATAATTACGAGCCAGAGTTTAATTACCCAAAGATGCGATTTAATGGCTATAAGTTACATCGCTTATTTTTTTCTCAACGCTTAGAGCGTATAGATGATGACGATATTAGACAGCTATATGAAGATATAATTTATGAATATTCTGGTTTAATAGAATGCATTGAAACTATTGGTCAAGGACGTAAATTTTACTTCAACAGTCTTAAAAGTTTTGGTACTCCAACTGAAAAGGATATTGAGAATGCAAAATTTATTTTGCGCTTTGACGATTTTGAGTTTGATGAGGAAATGCTTCCAATGTATAATGCGAGTGAGGCAAGAGACTATTTCGCTGAATTTTCTAAGCGCTACGATTTTAAATACAACATAAAGATTTCTAATAATCTTTCTGCAGCAGCAATGGTGCTGAACAATACACAAACCTTAGTATTGCGAAAAAGCCATAAATACAGTTTAAATCAACTTAAAGTATTAACCAACCATGAGATTGGAGTTCATATGGTAACTACTTTTAATGGTCTGGAGCAACCATTAAAAGTGTTTTCTAATGGTTTACCAAACAATGTTGAAACACAAGAAGGTTTAGCAGTATTTTCTGAGTTTATGAGTGACTGTCTTACTATAGATCGTTTAAAAGAGTTAGCATTTAGGGTCATAGCTGTAGATAGTCTTAATAAAGGCTACAATTTCTCAGATACATTTCATTTGTTGCATAACCAGCATAAATTAAATAGAGACAAAGCTTTTGCAATAACTCTAAGAGTGCATAGAGGAGGTGGATTCACAAAGGACCATTTATACCTTAGGGGTATTAGAAACATTTACAAATATGCTAAAGCAGGAAATGATTTAGGAATTTTGTTAACAGGTAAGGTAAGTCAAGAATATATACCAACAATGAATAAATTAATAGATTTAGGTTTGGCAGTAAAAACTAAATATTTCACGGATGCCTATGCGGTAAATGATAATTCTAATCCCAACTTAGATTTTATTTTGAAGAGCTTGAAGTAAAAAAAACTAATATGAAGACCTTTTTTATTGTATTTCTATCGTTATTTATTCTTACTAGTTGTGTTGAAAAAAATCCTCAATTAGATGAAGTTGATTATAAAAAAGAACAACAAGAATACGAATTGCTAAAAGCTAAATTGGAAGGAGGCAATAAGTCATTTTTCATAGAGAATAAAGATGAGATTTTTAGCAAAATAAATTTATTTAAAAAACTAAAAGATACAGCAACTGTTTTTGAAGATGTTAATGATACAAAAGACTTTTATTTAAATGATGTTAAATTACAATCCATTAATTATAATATTGGAAATAAAGAAGGTCTTAAAGTTGTTTTTATTGAGAAAGAAAAAGAAGGTAAACCTTCCTTTTACCACAAACTAGAAGAGCCTTATGATGCATTATATTTTTGTGAAACTAATGATAAGGATAAGTGCAGTAATCTAGACCTAGATCTAATAAAAGAGTTTTTAGATATAAAATATGTGTTTATAATTAATGGTTACAGACTAATGGAGCCTAAAATCACAGGTTCAAAATCTTTTGAATCAGGTCTATTTATCGCAGATATAGTAGTGTTCGATATAGAGAACAATAAACCAATTTATAATTACTCTGTTAGTGCAACAAACAATGAAGAAATCTCTGTTGTAAGTCTAGGTAAAGGAGCATATGATCTTTCGGATCATTATCTTACAAATGATTTCAATAAAAATATTAATCAAAACATGCGCGAAGAAACTGAAAAGCACTTCAATTTTTAAGAATAGTTTACTCTTCTAATTCTAATTTTTGCCTTTCTAATTTATTGAAACTAAATCTTCTGCTATAAAATCCTGGTATTTCAACTTTATTTGCAGCAGAGGTAAAAGAATATTTAGAGTATTCAGTATTCAGCATTTTAAGTAAGTCTGTCTTTTTAATTTTAAAAGGTGAGTAAATATAATTGAAATCATTCTTCATTTCGTCATCCAGATTATGCTCATAGCGTTCTTGAGCCAATAGATCTTCATAACCAGACACAAATTCTATACTATTATCATCATAGCTTTTAACCTTTAATATAACAGGTGTGTAAGCATAATCATCTCCCTCATCATGTATATTAAAAGAATAAAAGTCTCCTGTTGTAGGATATTTAATTTGCATTTTATTTTCTGCTAATTCTAAATAATAATCGCTTTCCCACTTGGCTTCACGTATTGCCTCTGAAGCCATAAACCATGAAACTCCTATAAATATCAATATTAAAAGAGAAAAGCTATACCATGGTGTTTTTATGGAGTGGCGTTGCTTTATTTTCAATTTTATATCATCCGGTAACTCATAGAGATCTTTACTGCCTTCATATTTAATACCCCAGATTTTTCCTATCGGAAAAAAAGGAATCCAGAATATGTGTGCATATCGTTGTCTAATCTGAATTTCGGCACCTTTAAGACCATAATCAGGAGGTAAATTTAGCTCTCTAGGTGTAAAAGTCTTTATCTTAAAATTATTGTGACCAAATACTATCATGTAATTCTGAAGTAAAAATGAAAGTTTAAATATAGAGAATCTAAATTATACACAAAACTTAGATTTCATCTAAAAAACTTGAATTAAAAACCTCAAAGCTAAATACTTTCTATACTTATTTTAATACACCTAAAAGAAGTTAGACTTGTTTCTTTTAGGAATTTAACTCATTCCTAACTAACAGAAGCTAGGGTTAAACTGAAAATTATCTCGCTTTGAGGCTTAAAATTACTAAGCTTAAAACCATTAACTTAAAAAAGCTTGTTCTCAAAAGTATTTAATGTATGATATTTAGAAAACTAAAATTTAGTAAGGTTTTGTTCTCGGTAAGTGAAGTTAGATTCTCAATGAGTAAATAAACATTTCATAGAATATTTTTGCTTTTTTCTCATTTAGAACAATAATAATGGACGTATATCGAGTTTTTTTAAATTAACAAAGTTGATTGTTATACTTTTGAAGAAACAAAATTTGTGCTATTAACCAATTCGAATTTCCCTCAAACCGAATTGAATTTTGTTTGAGTTAAATTAGTTTTAAGTAAGTTGTTAATTTAAAGAAGGCCTTTTAGTATATAGTCTAAAAGGCTTTTTTACATTATGAATTTAGCCTTTAGTTCTGGTGTTGGTATCATACAGGCATCCTTCTTTCCATACCATTTATATCTATTTTTAGCAATATAATCATACACTAAATTCCTAATAAAAGCAGGTACAATAAGGAATATTGCCATTAAACTGGTAGGAAAGTTAAGCTGTTTGGCAACATGTAAAGCTGCAGTAGATTTAGAGTAGATTTTTTGCTTAGCAGGATTGTATAAAAGAATAGAATCTACTTTAGTGGTGTCAATATTAAATTGAGAAGTTATCGAATTCCCAATGTCGCCTTGTAATGGAGTGAATAGAAACTTATTTTCTTTATCCCTTTTTATTACATACAACACACTGCTATTACAGAGATTGCAGACACCATCAAATATAATAAGCTGTTTATTTTTTGGGATATCATTACTCATACTACAAAGATATAAGGACTTACTCTAAATTTACTTTTTTGCTTCAACAAGCTCTAATAAATCTAAACTAACATTGGTAGTAAAAGTACCATAATTAACAATAGCTTTACCCTTTTCAATATCTTCAATATTTCCAACCGCTCTACCATCGTGCATACGTACGCGATCACCAATTTTTAATATTGGTTTAGGTTTTTCTATAATAACTTCTTTCTTTTTTGCTGCTTTTTTCTTTTTGCGTATAACGTCAACCTTCTTTTCTGCTTCCTGCTTTATCTGTTTTTCTTTAGCTTTTTCTGCACGCTTTTGTTTTGCAGATACTTTTTTGCGTTTGGCATTTTCTATTTGAACCAACCTGAATAACTCAGACATCAATTCACGTTTTCGCTTATTATCAAAAAATTTTTCCGCAAGGTCATTCACTTTTTGACCTAAGTAAATGAGACGTTGATTGCTATCATACAATTCTTGAAAGCTCTCTAACTTCTTTTGAATCTTTTCGTTAGTTTCTTCTAATTTTTCAGCTTCAGAGAGTTTCTTTTTTTCGTTTTCTTTTAATGAACGTTCAGTACGCTCTAACTTACTTCGTTCTTTCTGTAGCTTAGCAATGGTAGCATCAAATCTTACTTTACCACGCTCAATCTTCTTCTTAGATTTATTGATTAAACTATATGGAATACCATTTTTCTGAGCAACTTCAAACGTAAAAGAACTTCCAGCTTGTCCTGTAACCAATTTGTACATAGGTTCTAGGCTCTTTTCGTTAAAAAGCATGTTGGCATTTTGCATGTTTGGCAACTCATTTGCCAATAACTTTAGGTTAGAGTAATGTGTGGTTATAATTCCGAAGGCTTCACGCTCATAAAAGACCTCTAAAAAAGTTTCTGCTAAAGCACCACCAAGTTCTGGATCACTACCTGTACCGAATTCATCTATTAAAAAAAGTGTTTTGTTATTTACTTTCTTTAAAAAATAATTCATCTGTTTTAAGCGATAACTATAAGTACTTAGATGATTTTCAATAGATTGATTATCTCCTATATCGCTAACTACACGATCAAAAAGACATGCCACACTGCGCTCGTGCACAGGAATAAGCATACCACTTTGTAACATAGCTTGCAGTAAACCAACCGTTTTTAGTGTAATACTTTTTCCGCCAGCAGTAGGACCAGAAATAACAATAATTCTATTTTCGGCACTTAATTCAACAGTTTGAGGAAATGTCTTTTCACCTTTTTCTTTATTGGTTA
>JASBSE010000560.1 GCA_030149115.1 Winogradskyella sp.
AATGAAATTTAACACAAAAACTATTCATGGAGGTCAAAAGCACGATGCAGCTTATGGATCTGTAATGCCACCAATCTATCAGACCACTACATATGCTCAAAAATCACCAGGTAACCATAAAGGCTATGAGTATTCTCGAACTCACAACCCTACAAGACATGCTCTTGAACAATCCTTCGCAAGTTTGGAAAATGGAAATTTCGGGCTGGCTTTTGGTTCAGGATTAGCGGCCATAGACGCAATTTTAAAGTTATTAAAACCAGGTGATGAGGTGATTTCTACAAATGATTTGTATGGTGGTACATATAGGCTTTTTACTAAAATATATGAGGATTTTGGAATCAAGTTTCACTTCATAGGAATGGGTAATGTAGATAAAATTGAAAACTATATAAGTGAGAAAACCAAACTCATTTGGGTGGAAACTCCAACAAACCCAATGATGAACATCATTGACATAAAAGCTGTTTCTGAAATTTCGAAGAAATACAGCCTTTTACTAGCGGTAGATAATACGTTTGCTACACCATATTTACAACAGCCATTAGATTTGGGTGCAGATATTGTAATGCACTCTGCTACTAAATATTTAGGCGGTCATAGTGATGTGGTAATGGGCGCTTTGGTTGTAAGAGATAAAGAATTAGCAGATAAGTTATATTTTATTCAAAATGCAAGCGGAGCTATTTGCGGACCTCAAGATGCTTTCTTGGTTCTTAGAGGTATAAAAACATTACATGTTAGAATGCAGCGTCATTGTGAGAATGGTAGAGCTGTGGCAGAGTTTTTAATGAGTCATCCAAAAATTGAAGATGTATATTGGCCAGGCTTTGAAAATCATCCAAATCATGAAATCGCAAAATCACAAATGAGCGATTTTGGTGGTATGGTTTCTTTTACGACTAATGGAAATAATTATAATGAAGCAATTAAAATAGTAGAAAATCTCAAAATCTTCACACTTGCAGAGTCTCTAGGTGGAGTAGAGTCTTTAGCCGGTCATCCTGCAAGTATGACACATGCAAGTATACCAAAAGATGAACGCGAAAAAACAGGTGTTGTAGACTCCTTAATAAGATTAAGTGTTGGGATAGAGGATAAGGAGGATTTAATTGCAGATCTTAAGCAGGCAATAGATTAAAAGTTCTTCATTAATCTAAATAATAAATGTAACCAAAATTTAACCAAAGATTCCAGTCGTTGGCTTTATTAGAAGGTAATTTATGGTTTAAGCCATCAATAAAATCATCAAAATAATATTGCCATCTCAATTCTACAAATAAGTCTGATAATACAGTTAATTTATAACGTGTTCCAATACTCGAAACTACAGACCATGTAGAACCTGACTCTGCACTGACATACGGATCTCCATTTGATACAGTATTCCAAGCGCTGTAAAAATTGTTGTTATTTAAAGGATTCCCATCTCCATAGGTTGTCTCAACAGTTGGGTTAAAAGAAACAAAGTGTGCGCCAAAAGCGGCAAAAGGTGCAAAAGAATAAGCACCAGCTGAAAACGCTCTAATACTTCTTGGAAAATATTCTAATTGCATACCAATATCCCAGTTTTGAGCTTCACCAGTATGTGCTCTCAATTTATCAGCGTCAGCACTTGTTCTGGAATCATCGACCCATTCTCCAAAGTGATTAAGTGGAGTTTTATTCCATGAAATTTCACTTCTAATTTTAAAATGGTCGTTAAAATAAGTGTCTGTTGTGTAACAGTTACAGTCTGCTCTGTAAGCAAAATTGATGTAATGAACAATTCCTAGAGCAATACCTGAATTTCCAGAATTAGTTTCAAAATTGCTTCTAATACCAAAGTCTGATTGAAACGCAACCGCTCCAACAAATGCACCTATTTCGTGAGAAAAACCCAACTGGGCTGAAGAGGTTTGAACTGTAAATATCAATCCAAACATCATGATTAATTTTTTAATATGTCTTACCATAAAAACACTTGTAATTAAGTGGTTGCCGAACAAATATATGAAAACCCGACAAACTACAAAATAAAACGGATAAAATGCAAATTTCTTTTAGGGAGAAGAATTTTATTACAAAATTCGAATATTTAAAAAATAATTGAGAATATAAAAAAAATAAACCTTTATTTTTAAAGATAACGTATCTTTGCGCTCTATAAATCACAATTTCTTAACAATTTTTTATATGAAAGATAAAATTGAAGCTTTTTTAGATCTTGTAAGAGAGCGAAATGGACACGAACCTGAGTTTTTACAAGCTGTTCAGGAAGTAGCTGAGACAGTTATTCCTTACATTGCAAAGCACGAAATTTATAATGGTAAAAACATTCTTTTGAGAATGGTAGAGCCGGAACGACTAATTTCGTTTAGAGTAAGTTGGGTAGATGACTCTGGTGAAATCCAAGTGAATAGAGGTTACAGAGTTCAAATGAATTCTGCTATTGGACCTTACAAAGGCGGTTTGCGTTTTCATCCTACAGTAAATGCTAGTATTCTTAAATTTTTAGCATTTGAGCAAGTATTTAAAAATAGTTTAACCACTTTACCAATGGGAGGTGGTAAAGGTGGTTCTGATTTTGATCCAAAAGGAAAATCAGATAACGAAATTATGCGTTTTTGTCATGCCTTCATGACGGAATTATACAGACATATAGGCCATAATACCGATGTTCCAGCAGGTGATATAGGTGTAGGAGCCAGAGAGATTGGTTTTATGTTTGGGATGTATAAAAAATTGAGAAATACATTTACAGGAGTTTTAACAGGTAAGGGACAATCTTGGGGTGGTTCTTTAATCAGACCAGAGGCAACAGGATATGGTAATGTGTATTTTGCTGAGAATATGCTCAAAACAAAAGATGATTCTTTTGATGGTAAAAAAGTAGTTATTTCAGGTTCTGGTAA
>JASBSE010000566.1 GCA_030149115.1 Winogradskyella sp.
GAACTACAGTTTTAAAATATTACCAAATTCTGAATTAGAGTCTATAGTACCTTTAGTTTTTGACCTAAACCAAGGTAAAGTTGATAAATCTGTTTTATCATCACGATTTAACGAAATGAAGAATCAAAACTATGAATGCGCAGTTATAACATATAACAAAGAAATTGTTGGTGTTACAGGGCTGTGGTTTTGCACAAGACATTATTCAGGAAAATCTGTAGAAATTGACCATGTTTATATAAAACCAGAGCATAGAAACAAAGGTCTAGGTAAGCAGTTTATGACTTGGATTCATACTTACTGCAAGAAAAAAGGTTTTGAATCTATTGAACTAAACACTTATGTTCAGAATCATCCTTCTCATAAATTTTATTATAATGAAGGTTTTAAAATTTTAGGCTATCACTTTCTGAAAAAGATCTAAATTATTTTAAAAAACCTAATTCAGAATTCGTCGGTACTTCATAAGGTTCCTTTCCATATTCAAAAATTCTGGCATCTAAATTACCCTTTAGCGTTAAGCTATCTCCTTTCACCTCTACCCAACTTCCTTCTCTTAAACCAATAACAGGTTGTGTATTAAACGCATGAAACTCTTTAATTCTGGTTTCTCTGGTTTCACCCATATGTGTACTGCTTGGATCTGGGTCTAAATAGTGCGGATTTATATTAAATGGTACCAAGCCCAGAGTCTTAAAGCTAGGTGGATAAACAATAGGCATGTCGTTTGTAGTGTTCATTGTTAGACCACAAATGTTACTTCCTGCACTTGTGCCTAGATATGGCGTTCCACTATTTACAGCCTCCTTTATTGAAGATAATACATCATTTTTATATAACTGATTCACCAAAACAAACGTATTTCCTCCACCTGTAAAAATACCTTCAGCCTCTTTAATCGCTTTCTTAGGGTCATCAAATGTATGAATCCCTTTTACTGACTTTCCTATTTTCTTAAAAGGCTTAGCCACTTTGTCTGTATATTCATCATGAGATATACCGCCTGGTCTTGCATATGGTATAAATAGTATTTCGTTTACAGATTTAAAATGCGTTTTTAATTCATCCAAAAGATACTCTAAAGAACCGCTTCCATGAACAGTTGATGTACTAGCTATAATAATTGATTTCATATTACAAATTTATGATTTAAAGTTTTAATAAGTAAAAGAGCACCTCACCACTTTAACAAAGATTTATTAAGCCTTTTTTATGAAAATTGATGAATAAGCACGAACTTTATGTGACAATAAAACCACCATGAAACATATACTATTTATAATAAGCTGCTTTTTAACCATTTCAATCTATGCCCAAGATGTTGAAAGGATTTCTGTAAACGGAAAAATTTCGGTTGCATCAGAGGATAAGGAAGGGGTCACTGTATTTAACACCACAACCAATAAAGGCACAATCACAGATGAAAATGGTGAATTTACTGCATTTGTTGCACTAAATGATGTTCTTGAATTTAGCGCCATTCAGTTTAAAGATTTTAATGTCACTATAACCGAAGATATTATTAAATCTAAAAAAATGACTGTTATTCTTGTTGAAGAAGTCAACAAACTAGATGAGGTGGTTATTTTACCTTTTGGGTTAACTGGTAATATTAATGTAGACTTAGAAAATGTAAGAACCTATAATGTAAGTTTAGATTACGTTTATCTCGGTTTAGACAACATTGAAGATTTTGAGTTCTCAGCAGATTATAAAACAAAAGCAGACAATTTAGCATTTAATGAGAATAATCCTCATGTAGGCAACATGCTCAACATTGTTAATCTTGCAGGATTTATTGTAAGTCAAGTAGTAGACATTGAAAAAGAGAATAAAACCAATGCAGAAAAAGCCATTAAAAAAACACCTTTTAAAGAAGCTTTAGACAAATATAGTGTTAACTACATTCACAATAATTTTGATATCCCATTAGAGCAAGTAGATGCTTTTATAGATTATATTGAAAACAAAGGTATTGATGAGAAATTACTGGCTGAAGATAAAGAAATGGAATTTCTAGAACGCATAACTCAATTAAGCAAATCTTTCCTTAAGAACAAAAGTGAAAAAGACTAAACTCTTATTTAGTCTTGTAGCATTATTATCTTTTTTTTTGTTGCAAGCCCAAAGACAAGAAATTAAAGGTAAACTAATTGCCAGTGATGATGTTGAGGGTATTCATATTCTAAACAAAACAGCATCAAAATATACTGTATCTAATGATAAGGGTGAATTTAGAATTGAGGCTAAAGCTACTGACACCTTATTCATTTCTAGTTTAATTTATAATAACAAAGAGATTATTGTTTCAAAAGAACAAGAAAACTCCAACTCTATTGAAGTTAAATTAGATGAAAAAGTTAGTGAGTTAGACAAAGTTATTGTTGGCAAAATACTTACCGGAAGTTTACAATCTGATTTAGAAAACACGGACGCTAAAACCGAAATTAATTTCTACGACCTTGGCATACCTGGCAATACTAAACTACCACTTACTCAAAACGAAAAAAAACTACACGATGCCGATGGTGGTTCTTGGGGACATATAGGTCTTGGTTTTGGTGTTAATTTTCATAAGCTACTCAATAAGATAAGTGGCAGAACCAAAAAACTGAAAGATATTGTTGAGTTAGATGACAGAGACAAATGTATTAATAGACTCAGGATTAATTACGAATCAATTCTATTTGAAAACGATACACTCGCCAAAAACCTAAGAAATGAGTATTTTCTGTTCTCTCAAGAAGATGAAAACTTTCTCAGCTTATGCAAAGAAGATAATGACATTAAATTACTAGAATTTTTACAGCAAAAACTAAAAGCATATCGAGAAAACCTTAATAGTTCTAATAATGATTAACTTTGGAACACTTTTTGGTTTTTTAGCAAAAAAAGAAAATCCTTTATGAAATCAATATATCTCGTTTTTACATTAATAGTAGGTTTTATATTAACATCCAGTAATACTAAACACGAATATTATGTAAGTGTTACCAATATAGAATACGCAAAAGAGCAGCAGTCTGTTCAAATAATTAGCCAGATTTTTATTGATGATTTTGAAACTTTAATTCGCGAACGCTATGACGAGACTATAACGCTTGCCGAAGATGACGAGCCAGAAATTGTAGACGAATACATGAAACGGTATTTAAGAGACAAACTAAAAATTACAATTAACGGTACAACACATAGTCTTAACTATATTGGTAAAGAATATAAAGATGACATTACTTATTGCTATCTTGAAATAGAGAACATCAAAAACATCAAATCTATACATGTGGTTAATCGCATTCTTTTTGATGTGCTTCCAGATCAACAAAATATTGTTAGATTAAAACTATTAAACAAAAATAAGAGCTTCCTGCTTATTTCAGACAATGATGAGTGCGTGTTAAACTTTAACTAAAAATTCTGTTAAAACGCCTTATTTTCTCTATTTTCGGAATCATTTTTAAATAACACTTATTGCAATGAAAATTTTCAAGTACTTCTTCGGTGCTATGCTTTTTGTTTCTGCAAGTACTTTTGCTCAAAACGACATTAAGCCAGAGCGCAAACCAGGTCACACTAACCAAAACAAATTCAAACAATTATACGATGAATTTGCAACTCCAAACATGTTTAGAACTGGTTCTGGAGCACCAGGTCCTGCTTATTACCAACAACAAGCAGACTACAAAATGGATATAGAAATAGACGATGTTAATGCCAAATTATATGGTGACGAGACTATTACTTACACCAACAATTCTCCAGATGAGCTCACTTACCTTTGGGTACAGTTAGACCAAAACATGAGAGCTAGAGACTCTAAATCACCTTTAATAAATAGCTCTGGTATTGGTCCTGCTACCTCAGCTTCAAGAGCGACAAGAACATATTTGAATGAAAGTTTTGATGGAGGTTTTAACATAGAGCATGTAAAAGACACTAATGGTAAAGATTTACCTCACACCATTAACCGCACAATGATGCGTGTAGAACTGCCAAAACCAATGAAAACCGGAGATCAATTTTCATTCAAAATAAAATGGTGGTACAACATTAACGACCACGTAAAAGATGGCGGACGCTCTGGTTATGAATATTTTGAAGAAAATGATAACAGAATCTATGTTATGGCACAGTTTTATCCTCGTATGGCTGTCTACAATGATGTAGAAGGCTGGCAAAACTCTCAATTTTGGGGAAGAGATGAATTTGCACTACCATTTGGTAACTTTGATGTAAATATTACTGTACCTGCTGATCATATCTTAGACGGAACTGGTTATTTAACAAACAGAGAAGAAGTTTTTTCAAAAGATATGATGAAACGCTATAATCAAGCAAAAAAGTCTTTTGATAAACCAGTAATGATTGTAACAGAAGACGAAGCCAGAAAAACAGAAAAAACAAAAAGCAATAAGAAAAGAACATGGAAGCTTTCTGCGCAAATGGTTAGAGATTTTGGGTTTGCGACATCTCGTAAATTCATTTGGGATATGATGGCTGTAAAAATTGGAGATAAAGATGTTATGGCTGTTTCTTTGTACTCTAAAGAAGGAAATCCATTATGGGAACAATGGTCTACAAGAACTGTTGCTAGTACTTTAAAGTCTTACTCTCGCATGACTTTTGATTACCCTTACCACAAAGCTATTTCTGTACACGCACCAATGGGAATGGAGTACCCTATGATTTGTTATAATTTTGGTCGTCCAGACGAAAACGGTAACTATTCTGATAGAACTAAGTATGGAATGATTAGCGTTATCATTCATGAAGTTGGACACAACTTCTTCCCTATGATTGTAAATAGTGATGAGCGTCAATGGACATGGATGGACGAAGGTCTAAACACTTTTGTTCAGTATGTAGCAGAGCAAGATTTTGGTGAATGGAACCCAACCGCTTTATCGCCTGGACACGATAAATATCCTTCTCGTCGAGGACCAGCTCAAAATATTGTTAGATATATGGGAGGTGATCAAGATTACATTGCACCAATTATGACAAAAGGATTAAACACTTACCAATTTGGAAGTAATGCCTATAGCAAACCTGCAACAGGTTTAAACATATTAAGAGAAACTATTATGGGGCACGATTTATTCGATTATTCATTTAGAGAATATGCAAGACGATGGATGTTTAAACACCCAACACCAGAAGATTTCTTTAGAACTATGGAAGATGCTTCTGCTGTAGACCTAGATTGGTTCTGGAGAGGATGGTTTTACACAACAGATTATACAGATATAGGTATTAAAGAAGTTAAGAAGTTTGCCGTAACAAATAGTCCTAACGAAGAAGGAAAAAAACTTGCTGAGCGTTATAATATAGATCCTAATTCGCTTGTATATTTTATTGGAGAGGGTGATGAAGGTTATGATGATGCAGTAAAAAATAGCAAGTCTATAGAAGATCTTCCTACAGTGAAAGAATACATAATGGATAATTTCACACCAGAAGAACAAAAAAGCATGAAGAAATCACCAAAGTATTTCTACGAAGTAACCTTTGATAAACCTGGTGGATTAGTAATGCCATTAATTGTTGAGTATAAATATGCTGATGGAACTAAAGAAAAAACCACATATCCTGCTCAAGTTTGGAGGCTAAATGATAAAGAAGTAAGTAAAGCTATTGCAACCGATAAAGAAATAGTTTCTATTACGGTAGACCCAGACTTAGAAACAGCAGATGTTGACACTTCTAATAACTCTTGGCCAAGAGAAACTAAAGAAAGCGATTTTGATAAATTCAAGAACAAAGTGAAAGATTAAGAAAAATTTATTTAAAATTAAAGCCGACTTTAACGAGTCGGCTTTTTTTATTAGATAAAGTCACTCTATATTTGCATTGTGATACAATTAGCAACATTATTATTTATCGGAGGAACCGAAATTGTTTTTATACTATTTATAGTAGTATTAGTTTTTGGTGCGGATAAACTACCTGAAATTGCAAGGGGATTAGGAAAAGGCATGAGAACTTTAAGAGATGCCACAAACGATATTAAGCACGAGGTTACTAAAAGTGCCAAAGAAAGTAACATTGTAGATACAGATACTACCAAAGAGATTCAACAAGAAATAAATAAGGTTAAAGACGATCTTGAAAACTTTACAGGTTCTGTGAAAAGAAACATGTAAAATACATTATTCTCTATTTTTGCGTTATTTTTTTACACCATCTTCATTATTTAATGTATTTTTTATTGAATTATTTAATATATTTAGACAATCACTAACCATCTAAATCATATTAAATGAAACGAAACTTTTTCAAATCATTACTATTAGTAGCAATGGTTTTGGTATCGTGCTCTAAAGACGAAACCAACATTGAAAGTCAATTAGAAACCACTCAGTTTCCTGAAGACCCACTTACCATTGAACAAATTAATTCACGAATTTCCGAAACCATAGAGAATACAGGAGATTTTGATTGGAGTGCAGTTGATGAACATTTTTTATGGAGTGCTGTTGTTCACGGACAAAATGTACTCACTGTAGGCTATGGAAATCCTGACCAAAGTTTCAGCGAAACAACAGACCCTGTTCTAGAATCTAAAAAAAATGCATTAATAGATATTGTAATTGATAATGAGGATTTTGGCGATAGAAAATTAAAGTTAATAGAACACGAGATTATTACTGTATTTGACGTTGAAGTGACTAAAATTGAAACTATTATAGAGCTCCGAAAAAGTAATTATGTTCGCTATTTAGAACCTAATGGTTATAATCACTACTCAAACATTACAGCCAAGAGTAGCTCTGGTTGTGATAAAAATCCTGACAGTATAAACTCGGCTCACTATACAACTATAAACCCAAATAATGCCCAGGTATCTTGGCATTTTAGTGAACATAATATTCCGCAAGCTTGGAATTACAGTACTGGTTCTGGTGTAACTATTGGCCTTATAGACACAGGTGTTTCTGCTTCGCAATATTTACTAAATACTTCTGGATTTAATGATGGAGCTTCAACAGGTCGATTTGTTCAGAAATACGGAACATTTATTGACTCTTCTTGGTGGTGGAGCAACAACTATGATGGTCCTCATGACAAATGCGGCCACGGTACTGCAATGGGCTCTACTATGGCAGCACCGAGAAATAATGATGGCATGCCTGTTGGTGTAGCATACAATGCTAACTTAGTTGCTTATAGAGCAACTGAAGATGTATTACTTAATGATTACCACGAAAGAAAAGGTGTATCAATGGCGTTAACACAATTAGGTAATAGAAATGATGTTAAAATCATATCTATGTCTATTGGTTACGTATGGTCTATCGGTAACATTAAAGATGCCGTTAAATATGCCTATAGTAAAGAAAAATTAATTTTTGCAGCAGGCGGAACTTCAACAAGTTTTACAAATGGATTTGGAGTAATTTTCCCTGCAACAATGAGTGAAACGGTTGCGGTAACAGGTGTAGACGATGGTGCTAACTATGAAAGGTGTGACACATGCCATAGCGGAAGTAAAATAGACTTTACCATTATTATGGAAGGGGAAAGTAATACTAGCAAAGCACCTCCTGTATTAGGATTTAATACAGGCCAAAGAAGATATACTGGTGGTTCATCTGTAGCCACAGCTACTACTGCTGGTATAGCCGCTTTAATATGGTCTAAATATCCTAGTTGGTCTAGGACTCAAGTTTTAAATAGATTAAAACAATCAGCTGAATTCTACCCTAATAAAAGCGGTAGCTTTGGCTATGGAAATATAGATGCTTTACAAGCCGTTCAATAACAATATAACCAATCAAAAACCGAAAAGAGCTTTGCAAATTAATGCAAAGCTCTTTTTACTTCTTTCTGCTAATAGTCAGTCCATCTCTTATTGGTAAGAGCACAGTTTCAACACGACTATCTTCTTTTAAAAGTCTATTATAGTCCAAAACCGCTTTAGTAGAAATATCTTTCTCGTTAAGCGCTTCTACAACTTTTCCATGCCACAACACATTATCCGAAAGAATAATGCCTCCTGAATTTAATTTATCTATAATAAGATGAAAGTAATTACTGTAATTAGGCTTATCCGCATCTATAAACACCAAATCAAACATCATATCCAACTGAGGAATAATATCTAAAGCGCTCCCTGTGTGTTGTATAATTTGAGATCCATAATCAGATTTATCAAAATACTTTCGCTGAAAATCGTGAAGTTCTTCATTTATATCAATGGTATGCACAACTCCATCCTTTTGCAGCCCTTCTGCTAAGCATAAAGTAGCGTAGCCTGTAAAGGTTCCTAGCTCTAAAATAGATTTAGGATTTGAAAGTTTAGAAATCATACTCAGCACTCTACCTTGGTATGGACCACTGAGCATGATAGGTTGTAAAATTTTCTGATACGTTTCTCTTGTTAATTGCTGTAACAGCTCTGGTTCTTGCTCAGAATGTGAAACCACATAATTGTCTAATGCCTCTGGCAAAAAATACATATCAGTAAAATTTAAAATTGAATTTTTATTCGGCTTTTGGTTCTTCCGGAAGTTCTAGCTCCACTTCTTCAGTCTCTGGTTTACCCAAAAAGAATAACACAGCACCTACGACGATTAAGCCAATTTTTATGGCCCAAGCAACTCCTTCTCCCCATTCATATATCCACATTAAAATGCTAGGAACTCTGTCAAAAAAGTTCAACACAATTGCAAAAAGACCAAAAAAGACCATGTAACCTCCGATTTTTCTCATAATAATATAATAGTTGATGATTAGATTTTAAATATAGATAAAAATTTGAAGACTATCCCTTAAGACATTATCCTAGTAATTAAATCCTTTTTTGCCTTTTCATCATCACCACACAACCATTGTATCACATTATCTTCCCAAATAGTATCACGTTGATTTTCTGTAATTATATTTCTATCCATGGCTAAATCCAAAATTTTCCCAGGATAAGAAGATTGTTGGGCACTTTCCATTTCGCCAAGTGGATAAGGATCATCTAGCCCCATAATTACCTGATTTGAGCCTTGATTTTTTATCAGTAATTCTAAAGAACCTGTATCGTGCACTAAAGTATCAAAGAAAATATTTTTATGACCTACTGCTTTACGAGGATGCTTCTTACCTTCAAATAAATCAGGTCTACCATCAAACCCTTGAATTCGACGTCCAAGATTAATTTGAGCCAGCTGTCCTCCGTGTGCAAAACAAATACGCATGTTTGGATACTTTTCGTAATAACCATTTAAAGTCAAAAAATGATAAGCATCAGCGCATTGTGCCAGCATCCAAATTAGGTGAAAACGCCAAGAAGTATTTTCTAACTTTATAAACTTTTCACCATCATACGGATGAATTTCGACGGCCAAGTTGTATTTATCAGCCAGTTCAAAAATAGGTTCATTTTCTTCATCAAAAATGCAACGCCAAGTCCCTATAGTATCCATATAATGCGTTGGCAGACACAACAAACGCATTCCTAAAACCTCAACACAACGCTCTATTTCCCAACAGGCACCACGAACAAAACCAGGATGCACTACAAAACCTGTAGTAAACTTACTTGGGTAATCGTGCTGTATACGTGCGTTAAAATCATTCTGAAAGCGTAAGGCTTGCTTCATCTCTTCCAAGCGCAAACCATTACCATAAAGCTGAGACAAATTCAAAACAACTGCATGGTCTATTTTAAAATGCTCCATCCAAGCCAATTTCTCATTCAAGAAAAAACTAGAATCTGTAATTGGTCTGTTCCAATCTTTTTGAAGCATGAATTTCCGATCTTTATCGACCCAGAATATCCCCTTATCTTTCATAAAATCGGGAATTTCTTCAGGATAAGGTAGTAAGTGTGAATGGCCGTTAATTCTAAGTTTTCGTTTGCTCATGGGAGAAATCACAACAAGATAATAGTCTTGATTTTTTTATTTCACAATAGATTGTTTGCTTTGTTATGTTAACAACTAGTCTTCTAACTGTACCTTTTTAGGTGGT
>JASBSE010000385.1 GCA_030149115.1 Winogradskyella sp.
AGTTCAAACGAGCAAGACGACTCTAAGAAAAAGGATAAGAAAGACTCAGAAGCTTCAAACGAAAATATGAGTCCTATTACCTATCCTAATCTGGCATTCGGATTTACAGAACAACCAAAATCTGAAACATTATTATTCAAAAATGCAACGGTTTGGACCAATGAGAAAGATGGTATTTTAGAAAATACCGATTTACTTATTAAAAACGGTAAGATTTCTAAAATCGGTAAAAACCTTTCAGACAGAAACGCTACCGTTATTGATGCTACCGGAAAACACATCACTGCAGGAATCATTGACGAGCACTCACACATTGCTGCAGCTTCTATTAATGAAGGCGGACAAAATTCTTCTGCTGAAGTTACTATAGAAGATGTTATAGATGATGAGGACATTAACATTTATCGAAATCTTGCTGGTGGAGTCACATCGATTCAGATTTTACATGGCTCGGCAAATCCTATTGGTGGTCGCTCTGCGATTATTAAATTAAAATGGGGAGAATCTGCTGAAGACCTGATTTATGACAACTCTCCGAAATTTATAAAATTTGCTTTGGGTGAAAATGTAAAACAATCTCGAATGAGCAGAAATGAACGTTTTCCTCAATCTCGTATGGGAGTTGAGCAAGTATTTGTAGATTATTTTACAAGAGCAAAAGCTTATGATGAGGCTAAAAAAAGCGGCAAACCTTATCGTAAGGATTATGAGATGGAAGTTTTAGCTGAAATTTTAAATAAAGAACGCTTCATTTCTTGCCACTCTTATGTGCAAAGTGAAATAAATATGTTGATGAAAGTTGCTGAGCAATTCAACTTTAATATTAACACATTCACCCACATTCTTGAGGGTTATAAAGTTGCTGACAAAATGAAAGAACATGGTGTTGGTGGCTCAACCTTTAGTGATTGGTGGGCATATAAATATGAAGTTAATGATGCTATTCCATATAATGCTGCTATAATGCACAGCGTTGGTGTTACTACTGCAATAAACAGCGATGACGCAGAGATGTCTCGTCGATTAAATCAGGAAGCTGCGAAGTCTGTAAAATATGGTAATGTTAGCGAAGAAGATGCTTTAAAATTTGTGACGTTAAATCCGGCGAAACTGCTTCATTTAGATGATAGAGTTGGTAGCCTTAAAGTTGGCAAAGATGCTGATATCGTTTTATGGTCAGATCATCCACTTTCAGTATACGCAAAAGCTGAAAAAACAATCATTGAAGGTGTAACCTACTTTGATTTGGAGCGCGATAAGCAAATGCGAAAAGCCATTCAAAAAGAAAAAAGTGAGCTTATTAACAGTATGCTACAAGAGAAAAACAAAGGGTTGAAAACACAGCCTATCCAGAAGAAAGA
>JASBSE010000386.1 GCA_030149115.1 Winogradskyella sp.
CATTACCACCAGAAATTTCGGGTTCAGTTCTACTAATATTAATAATGTTATCATAAGAAGAAAGCAAAGACGAAATTATGGCTTTACCAATGCCTTTGCTTCCTCCTATAACAATTATAGTTTTCATTATGCAGCAGTTAAGGGCTTACCTTTTAAACGTTTTTCTATTTTTTGTTTTATAACCGTCAGGCGCTTCATAAGATCCATAAGTTTTTGATCTTTTTTCTTTTTGTAAATCTCGTTTACAGCAAGTATTATGTCTTTAGCTTCTCTCGCAGCTAAAATTCTGTCGCTAGTTGTCTTGAATGAAAACTTTCTGTTTTCGAATTCTTTGGCTTGATCTATTATATCCATGACTTAATTATTTATGTAATTCTGAATTTCATTGATTTTTTCTGGCGTATTAAAAATGCCACCATAGTAGGTCGTAACTGTAGTAGAGGTATCATCTTGAACTCCTCTTGAAGATACACAAAGGTGCTTAGCATCAATAATTACAGCAATATCCTCAGTGTCTAAAATCGTTTTTAGCTCGTTGGCGATTTGCTGAGTTAAACGTTCTTGTACTTGAGGTCTCTTAGCGTAATATTGAACAATTCTGTTGAGTTTTGAAAGCCCTATAACTTTGCCTGAAGATTTGTAAGCAATATGTGCTTTTCCTATGATTGGAACAAAGTGATGTTCACAGTTGGAATAAAACGTGATATTCTTTTCCACCAACATTTGGTTGTATTGATATTTATTATCGAATAATGCAACCTTCGGTTTATTTTGAGGGTCTAAACCTGAAAATATTTCTTCAACATACATTTTGGCAACGCGGTCTGGTGTGCCATTAAGTGAATCGTCTGTAAGGTCTAAGCCTAAAACATCCATAATTTCAGAAAATAGAATGGAAATTCTATTTTTCTTTTCTTCATTAGACATGTCGAAAGCGTTTGCTTTCATCGGTGTTTCTAGGCTTGTAAATAGATGGTCGTCACCAATAGCTTCTGTACTAAAACCGTTGAGGTTGTGACCATTTTTTTTGGAAATTGCTTTTGTATTCATAGCATCTTTTTAATGTGCTGTCTTTAAGTACTCCAAGCTTAAATCAAAGCACGTGTTAACGTTTTGAAATAGAGTTGTGTGATATTGTTTTTTGACGTGAGCATTTAAATCTGCCTTTGTCGAACGTTCTTTTTTTTATGTGTTTAGTAGCTCTTCCTTGAACGCGTTTTCGCCATAATCTAAAGCTACTAGGCTTTAATTCCTTGCGCATTAAAGTGATTACCTCTTGTTCTTTTAAATCGAATTGAAATTTTATAGCTTCAAAAGGTGTTCGATCTTCCCAAGCCATTTCAATCACTCGATCAATGTGTCTTTGGGTTAAATCCATAATGCATCAGGCATTTTATATTGCATATCATACTTCACCTTTTGGTCGTATAACTTTCCGAAAAATTTCTTATTCTCATTAAAAGTTTTGTTAGCTCTAAAATGAACAAATTTTCCTTGCGCATGTATGCTAGAGCCATTGATTTTGTAAATAACCAAATGGTAATAAGGTATAGCCCAAGTATAGCTTTTTAAACCTTTAGTAACCATAACTAATATACCGTTTGGTCGTAATTCAATATTGCCATAGTTTATATCAGATACGGTATTCATTACATTCTGCATGTTTGGACTTACTTTGTCTATAATCATGCGTTTTGAACCAATTCCTCCTAATTTCAATTTTTGAAAAAAAGTATAAGATCTGCCAACCAGATCATCTATAATCTGTTTGTGCTGAGGGTTGTAATGTGTAGTGTCTAATACCATAACATATCAAATTTACTAAATGTTTAACTTTTTAAGTGTAACGTTAAACAAATTTAACAGATAATTATGACGGATTGAACTCTAAAGAATAAATAATTAACTCTTATCTAATCCATTAAGAAAAGTTTCTGCTGTGGTGAAATGATTTTCTAAAGTCTCTTTTTTCATGCGATCGAGATTACCTAAGAGCATACCTAATCTAGGATTGCTCTCAAAAAAATCTCTATGCTTATCCATAAATGTCCAGAATAATCCATCCCAAACCTCTTGCCAATCACCTTTGGAATAATTACTCATTTTCATGATGTAGTTGCTACTACTTATATAAGGTTTGGTAGACATTAAACCACCATCGGCAAACAGACTCATGCCATATACATTGGGTACCATGACCCAATCGTAGGCGTCGATAAATAATTCCATAAACCATTGACAAACATCATCTGGATCAAATTCGCAAAGCACCATAAAATTTCCAAGAATCATAAGGCGTTCTATATGATGAGCATAAGCGGTTTTGTTAACTTTCTTAATAACATCATCCACAGGTTTTATGCCAGTGGAACCATCATAAAATGACGAAGGGATTTTTCGTTTAAAATTCCAGAAATTCTTGGTACGCTCTTCGGTACCTTTTGCTTCATAAACACCTCTGATAAATTCTCGCCAACCTAAAATTTGTCGTACGAATCCTTCTGTAGAATTTATTGGCACATCATTAGATTTGGCATAATCAATAGCGTTTTCAATCACCTCGGAAGAATTCAGCAAACCAATATTAATTAATGGTGATAACAAACTATGATTTAAAAAATGCTCTTCTTTTACAATAGCGTCTTCATAAACTCCAAATTCATGAAAGCGATAGTCGAAAAATTGTTGTAACCATTGCTCTGCAGATTCAAAATCGATTGGGTAAGTTAAGAAGTCATTCAGTTCTCCGTAATGATTACTAAAGTGTTCCTCTACATAGTTTTCGGCTTCTTTGTGATATTTTGATTTATCAGGAAATTGAATATTTGGAGGTGTTTTGTCTTTTGGGTATTTCTTTCGGTTTTCGGAATCGTAAGTCCATTTGCCGCCTTCTGGTTCTTTTGAAACCATTAAAATATCTCGTTTTTTCCGTTGTTCTTTATAAAAGGAGGTTTGAAAGAATTTATTTTTTGAAGGTTTAAAAAACGAGCTGAGATCTTTTTTTGTATTAATAAACAGTGGACTTTCGTACCATTCAATTGTGATGTCTTTTGAAGTTGATTTAATACGTTTTTCTAGCCAATTGTCTGTAGGATCTATAATGTGAAGTGTTTCCGTACCTTCTTCAATTAAATTTAAAATCAACTTACGAATATCACATAAATCTGAAGTTGCTTCAATATAACTTACGGTCTTGTCTTTCGATTTTAAATAATCTTCATAAACCTTCATAGAAGCTCGGTGAAACACTATTTTTTGTTTATGGAATTTATACTGTTTGAAAAATAGATACTCTTCAATGAGATAGATTTCTGCATTAATATTTAGAATTGGAGAATTCTGAAATAATTGATGTGGAAAGAGTAATATGTATTCTTTATTCTTCATCTTAAAACAAACTCGGTTGTAACCATAAATTTCTATAACTTCCTTTACTGTCGTAGCGTTCAGCTTGAAGCTGTACATTAAATTTTCTATCTCTTGGATCGTTACCAACTCCTGCTACATACATCCAATTGCCATAGTTGCTGTGAACATCGTAGTCGAGTAGGAGTGATTCAAAATAGGCGGCACCAATACGCCAATCTAGTTGTAACTCTTTAGCAAAATAGGATGCTACATTTTGGCGACCTCTATTGCTCATCCAGCCCGTTTCTTTGAGTTCAATCATGTTGGCATTTACAAAGTCGCTTTTAGTGTTTCCATTGATCCATTCGTCAATTAATTTTTGGTCTGTTTTCCACTCATAATTTTTATTTAGGATACCATCTAACTTAAAAATCTGATTACCATGCTTAAGAGAAATGTATTTAAAATAGTCGCGCCAAATCAATTCAAAAATGAGCCAATAGGTAGACTCATTATTGTAGTGTTCTTTTTCAAATTGTTTAACATTCCAATAAATCGTTCTAGCAGAAATACTTCCGTTAGCCAACCAAGGTGAAAATTTTGAGCTGTAGTCCTTACCAATTAAACCATTTCTGGTTTTCTTATAAAAACCAAGTTTCTTAGTGTTGAAGAAATAGTCTTCCAGTCGTTGTAAAGCTTTGGTTTCACCTCCTTTAAATGGAAACGCAGAATGCGTATGTGTTTCAAAATCTTCAAAACCTAAATCTGTTAATGTTGGAATCTTAGTATCGTTTTCAATTCTATTATTTTCAGATTGTTTTTTGATTGTCGACTCGTGTCGAATAGCTATGTGTTTTTCAAGTTTTTTCCGAAATACTGTAAATACCTGAGGTGTTTGGTGAATCTCAAAATTGATATCATCAGGATGATATAGAAACTGATTATAAATGTGATGCCAAGACACATTGTTTACCTGTTCTTTTACGGCATTTTCAATATCAACTTCTTCTTGTGTCCATTCTTTTTGAAGATAAATATTACTAACATCGTAAGTCTCACAAATTGAAGGAATGATTTCTTCAGGGTGCTTATGGTAAACTAATAAGTCTATGTTGAGGTTACTGAGTTGCTCTTTTAGATTTTCTACAGTTTCAATTAAAAATTTAGCTCTGTATTTTTCTGTTTTTTTAAAACCAAAAGCATCGATTTCAAACTGTTTTGGATCAAAACAATACACACCAAAAACTTTACTACCTTTATTTGTAGCTTCACTTAATACGGTATTATCTATGGTTCTAAGATCATTTCTGAACCAAACTAAGTTTTCTATTTTGTCCTTCTGCATTTTTCGCTACAATATTTAACGTTGTCCCAATCTTTTGCCCATTTTTTGCGCCATGTAAATGGTCGTTCACAAACAGGACATATTTTTGTGGACAAATGTTGTTTTTTTACACCTTTCATTTTTTGTTAATCAAGGCGTTAATCATTCCATTAAAAACGAAAGCGTGAAAGGGTAGTACCGCGTACCAATATAATCGTCCCCAAATACCTCTTGGTCTAAAAACTGCACGTTGGTAGAGCTGGTCTTTTACAATTTTGAATTCCAACCAAGCTTCACCTGGTAGACGCATTTCAGCAAATAGTAGTAAACGTTTTTCGTCCTTATCGGCAAATAGTACACGCCAAAAATCGAGCGCATCACCTGGTTCTAAATAAGTATCGTGTGTTCTTCCACGACGTAATCCAACACCACCAAAAAGTTTATCAACATAGCCTCTAATTTTCCAAAGCCAGTTAAAACTGTACCAACCATTTCGCCCACCAATACTCCAGATTTTATTGAGGGTAAACGTTTCATCTTTTACCGTTCTATGTCGTATATCTTTATAACAACCAAAATGTGGTAACTCAATATATTTAGAGAGCTGCACGTTAAATCTGCCACTGCTAATGGCATCTTTCCAACTAGAGACTACAGCATTTTGCTCGATTTTTTGAAAGGCTAGATTTACAGCTGTTTTGTAATCTACAGGTTCTATGCCAATAATTTTATTGATGTCACTAGGTTTTCCGATTACTTCAACTTTCATACTATCTACCAAGGCAGCAGCCAATTTAAACGACGTTGAGGTTACAAAATACAGCCAGTAAGATGATAATTTTGGTGTTAAAACCGGAAGTGTTACGATATGACGTTTGAGGTTACGGACGTCAGCAAATTGTAATAACATTTCTTTGTAGGTAAGCACTTCTGGACCGAAAATATCGAAGGATTTATTGTACAATTCTTCTTTGCCCAATCCGCCAGATAGAAAACTCAACACATCACGAATGGCAATAGGTTGCGTTTTTGTTTTTAGCCATCTTGGCGTAATCATAAACGGTAATTTTTCTACAATATCTCTTATGATTTCAAAAGAAGCACTTCCACTACCGACTATAATTCCGGCTCTAAATGTAGTAAGTGCATAGTGGTCTGACTTTAATGTATTTTCAACTTGTAAGCGTGATTTTAAATGTTTTGAAAGTGAATTGTCGTTAACAATACCGCTGAGATAGATTACTTGTCTGCAACGTGTAGCATTTACCAAATTCTTAAAATTCTGAGCACATTGACGCTCTAAATCCGCAAAGTCGTTAGAGCTTGTGGACATAGAATGTATCAGATAATAAGCTGCATCTATATCTTCAGGAATCTTATTTGGCTCTGGATCTAGAAAATCTAGCTTAGTAAAAGAGCAAGAAGGATGATTTTCAATTTCATCTGGAATGCGATTTAAATCACGAACACAACAAACTAGCTCATGCTCATCTTCTAAAAGCTGAAGTGCTAACCTTTTGGCAATATAGCCCGTTGTACCTGTGAGTAATATTTTCATAAAAGCCCCTTTAAATTCCCCAAAGGGGAAAATCATATTGTTTTATTTGTCACATTGAGCGCAGTCGAAATGTTATAGAACTGAATAGCTGTAACTTTTTTAAATTTTTATTAATTAGAAAGGTTCATTTTAGGTCTTTGATACTCTAAACGTGTGTTAGAATTTGGGACAGCATAAGCATCTAAACCATTAATTGCTGCAACTTTTCCTTTTGACAAATTGATGAAGCCATCCTTTTCTAATAAGTCATCTTTCACATATAATTTCTTGATTTTCCCAATCAATAGAATGGTATTATTAGCTTTAATTGGATACTCTTCAACATATTCCAAAGCCAATTGCAATGGACAGTTTTTTACAAATGGTGCTGAAAAATTATCCTTATATTCTTCATCGAGACTAGTAACATCAAACTCAGAAATAGAAGCATCGTATTTTGCGGAGGTGTGATGTGCATCTTCAAGAATATTTTGATGAATATGATTTAATGTGAAAAAACCAGTTTCTTTTATATTGTCATACGTATTTCTGATAACTGTAGTCGGTCTGAGGAAAAAGCCCAATAAAGCAGGATCAGATCCTAAATGTGTTACAGAACTAAACACGGCTACGTTGCTTATACCGTCTTTACATTTTGTACCAATAAGGTTTGCAGATTTGTAACCAGAACAACTATTTATAAGGTTTATTCGGTATAAATGATGCATTTGGTTAATATCATCGTTATCAAATTCTATCATTTATAAAGTGTTAAAGTTGTTGATTTTGATGTCTTTTGCTTTGAGGTCGAACATTAGATTGTAAAGTCCGAAGAAGGTTCTGTTAATATAAATAAAATGTTTAGAACCACGATTACCGTTCATGTTTCTCAATTCTGTACTCTTAGAATATTTCTGTCCCATTTCGGTAATTTTTCCGAAAAATTGAGCATCCGAAAAATCGAAATTTTCTGCATGAAAAGGCTGGGTAAATAAGCTTAACAATTCATGAAACATATCAGTGAAAAAGATAATTTCGTCTTCAGAATCATCTTTTCTTAAGATTTCTAATTCATAAAGTTTGGCTTTAAATTCTTCAGGATTGTTAATCACTTTTTTGTCGGCCAACTCAAAATATGGTGCATAGAATTGCTCTGGAATGCTTTTCATACAGCCAAAATCTAACGCGATTAAATTTCCGTCTTCAGAAATCAAAAAATTACCAGGATGTGGATCGGCATGAACTTTTTTCAACCTATGAATTTGAAACATGTAAAAGTCCCATAACGCTTGCCCTAATTGATTGGATAATTCCTGATCAGTATTGTGTTGCACAAATTCAGAAAGGTGCTCACCTTTCATGTAATCCATGGTGATAATGCGTTCCGACGAAAATTCTTCATAATAATTCGGGAATTTAAGATTTGGAATATGATTACAAGCTTCTACAACCGCTTTACTTTGTTGTAATTCTAAGATGTAATTGGTTTCTTCAACAAGTTTATTTTCAACTTCTTTGAAGTACTTATCCGAATCTTTCCCTTTAATATTGAACATCTTAATAGCAATAGGTTTTACCAAAGCTAAGTCTGAAGCAATACTCTCTGCAACTCCAGGATATTGGATTTTCACAGCAAATTTTTTCCCATCCTTTTCGGCCAAGTGAACTTGACCAATGCTTGCAGCATTTACTGAAGTTGCATTGAAAGTATCGAATAATTCTTCTGGGTGTTTCCCAAAATATTTTTTAAAAGTCTTAATCACCAAAGGAGCAGACAATGGAGGTACAGAAAATTGAGATAAAGAAAACTTTTCTACATAAGCCTGTGGTAATATGCTTTTTTCCATACTTAGCATTTGCGCGACTTTTAGTGCGCTACCTTTAAGTTGTTTTAGGCTATCGTAAATATCTTCAGCATTATTTTTATTGAGACGTTCTTTAGCCTCTTCCTCAGATTTAGTAATCTTATCTCCGTAATATTTTAAGTAGTTTACACCAACTTTTGCTCCAGTAGAGACTAATTTGGTAGCTCTTGATATTTTTGAAACAGGTATTTTGTCTATCGTCTTCATGCGTTCATTTTAAATTTTTCTTTGTAAATAAACTTTCCGAAGTCTATAAGGCTTTTTAATGGAGTGGTATCGATAAGATCGAAGCTGGTGTTGACTGATTTTTCAATAAACACATCTGTTTTTTCAAACGCTTTAGAAGTATCATCTATCCAAAACTTTATGGTCATTAAAAGTTGTATCCAAGCAGATTCTTCAATACTTCTTTTTTGAAGTTTCTCTAACTTTTCTTCTTTTAAGTCTAGCGTTTTAATATCTAAAGTAGAAACATATTTGGTGAAGCTAGATTTCAAGCTTGAAAGCGTCCTAAGTGTTTTTAACTTGTTTTTTTCATTTTCTAGTGCATAAATGACATAACTTCTATTCGCCGTAAGCACTTCAAAAAATGTATAGTAAAAACTTAAAAGTTTATTGCGAGCATCAAAAGATTGATAGTCTTCACTTTTTTGTAAAACGTCGTGAGTATTATCAAAAAACGCTTTGAAAATACTTTTTTCTAAAGCTTCAAAAGAGTTGAAATGTTCGTAGAATTTTTGCTCTTCAAAATTGTTGTCTTTTGAAAAGGAGTATACAGATTTGGGTTGTTGGTTATGCGTCAACACATAATCCATATATAAAGAAATCAAATCTGCTTGTTTTATGTTTTTTTTCTTTGCCATTGTAATTGATTTACAACGTAAAGATATTAAATGTTTAACTATTTATTTTAAAAGTTAAACAAAATTTAACTAAACTATAAAACAAGCAGATTTAAAAATTAGGCTTTCTGAGGCAAATAGTATTTTTTTCGTAACCAAAAAGCCACTCTAACTAATAAAATTAAAGCAGGAACTTCTACCAAAGGACCAACCACTCCTGCAAATGCTTGTCCTGAATTTAATCCAAATACAGCAATAGCTACAGCAATAGCCAATTCAAAATTATTACCTGCTGCTGTAAAGGCAATGGCAGCATTTTTATCATAATCGGCACCCATGGCTTTACTAGTAAAGAAGCCTATAATAAACATCAGAGCAAAATATATTAGCAATGGTATAGCTATTATGAGCACATCCATTGGAATCTCTACAATAAGCTCACCTTTAAGAGAAAACATTACCACGATGGTGAAAAGCAATACTATTAAAGTCAATGGAGAGATAGTTGGTATAAACTTTTTAGTGTACCATTCTTCTCCTTTCAGTTTTACAAGCATAAGTCGTGATAAAATGCCTAGTAGAAAAGGAATGCCTAAGTATATGGCAACACTTTCAGCGATAGTTGCAATTGAAATATCTACAATGGCACCTTCAAAGCCAAAATATGGAGGCAATACTGTAATAAATAAATAGGCATAAAAGCTATAGCCAAAAACTTGAAAAATACTATTCAACGCCACTAAGCCAGCTCCATACTCACTACTACCTTCTGCTAAATCATTCCAAACTAAAACCATCGCAATACAACGTGCCAAGCCAATAAGAATGAGTCCAACCATATATTCTGGATAATCTTGTAAAAAGATTATAGCTAAAACAAACATTAAAATTGGTCCAATAATCCAATTGAGAATCAATGAAATTGAAAGGATTTTTACATCCTTAAACACTTTTGGTAATAAGGCATAATTCACTTTTGCTAATGGTGGATACATCATTAAAATCAGTCCGATTGCTATGGGAATGTTTGTAGAACCACTACTGTAGCTATTTATTAACTCAGGAAAAGAAGGAGCAAAATAACCAATTCCAACACCAATAATCATTGCTAAAAATATCCAAAGTGTTAGATAACTATCTAAAAAGCTAAGTTTCTTTTTCATTTGTTATAGCTTTATTTGTGAGAAAATAAATTTCATTTCAGTAGCGATTTGATTGCTGCGCTCTTCATATTTTTCAGCTTGTTGTGGTGTACCATCTGAAACTTTTGGATCTTCATATGTAATAGGAATACGTTTTTCTGCACCAGCAATAAACGGACAGCCTTGATCTGCCGAAGAGCAGGTCATAATAGCAGCAAAACCACTTTCTGGATTAAAATCTGAAGTTATGGTTTTTGAAAACCCAATAATAGGATGTTGGTTCTCGCTGTATTTTATGCTGTAAATAGGGTTTTCTTCTTGAGATAAAATCTCTACTTTAAATCCTGAATTTTCCAGGGTTTTTGCAGCTACAGGAAACAACGCTGTAGCTTCAGTACCTGCAGAATAGCAAAACAAGTTTTCTATCCCAAAATAAGAGCCTGTCACTTGAGCCCAAGCTTGGGATAAATGACTTCTTCTGGAATTGTGTGTGCAAATAAAATTGAGGTTAATAATTTGTTTTGCATCAACTTTAGACTGAGCGAAGTCAATTAAAGGTTGTAAAACAGCTTTCCTTTCTTCTGAAATTATAGATGTATCAAGACTATCTATTTTTTCTGATAATTTTGAAAATATCATACTTGGTTGGTGATTTTATATGATTTAACAACAATTACCATCAGGTGAGCAACAAGGCTCATCATTTGTAATATCTGCTAATTGAAGTTTTGGTTTCTTTTCCTTTTTTCCTGGTTTTTCAGCATAAACTGTAATACTGAAAATACCAACATTATCAGAGTTAAACTGTTTGGTCATCTCTTCATCTAAATACTTGCTTAAGATATCATTAGGAATAGTAATAGGCTTCTCTTTTTGAATATTGATGTTTATAAAGCCTTCATCAGAAATGTGTTTTAAGTAATCCTCTTTTTGAATAGCACCAGCCACACAACCAGCATACATCTCGGCATCTTCTTTTAAAGCTTTAGGTAGATCACCAACTAAGACGATATCTGAAATACTAAAATGACCACCACGTTTCAAAACCCTAAAAATTTCACTGATAACTTTTTGTTTTTTAGGCACTAAGTTTAGTACACAATTACTTACAATGACATCGGCAACATTATCAGAAACAGGCATATTGTCTATATCACCTTCTCTAAACTCTACATTGTTGTAGCCTAGTTTTTCAGCATTGATGCGCGCTTTTTGGATCATAATCGGAGTAAAGTCAACACCTATAACTTTGCCTTCACTACCAGTTTCATGTCTCGCTACAAAACAATCGTTACCAGCACCAGAGCCCAAATCTATAACGGTATCTCCTTTTTGAATTAAAGCGAATTGGGTTGGCAATCCACAACCTAAACCTAAATCGGCATCACTGACATAGCCATCAGTGTCTGAGTAATCATCCATCATAATGTTATAAACTTTATTGGATGGAGTAGTGGCACCACAGCAAGATGAAGCATTTTCAACCTTACCTTGTTCTGCAATTTTTGCATATCGTTCTTTTACGATGTCCTTAAGTTCTTGTTCAGTTTTCATAATTATATATTTTGTATTGCTATAAAATCAATGTGATTTAACAACAGGTTGATTTTTTAGAGGCATTATCTAGAAATTGAGAGATAAGATCTTTGGCATTGGCCCAATTGGTTTCATCAATGCAATAGCAAACGCTTGTGCCTTCTATGTTTCCTTTAATTAGCCCTATATTCTTTAATTCTCTAAGATGTTGAGATATTGTAGCTTGTGCTAGGCCAATTTCGTCCACTAAATCACCACAAATACAAGCATTAGAATTGATGATGTACTGCAAAATTGCAACTCTTGCAGGATGTGCAAAAGCCTTAGCTATAGTAGCAATTTGATTTTGTTCCTCTGTAAAAATCTCAGATTTTGTAAGTCCCATAAGTTATGTTAATCACTATATTGCAATATTACGATTAAATAAATAATTGATCGTGTTTTCTATGTTAATTTTTCTTTTTTAGGTATTCGTTAACATTCTTGGTTTGTGTTATATTGTAATTTTAACAAAACATTAATCAACACATACAAAATGAAAAAACTAGTACTTTTTGCTTTTGCCTTAACTCTAATGTTTACGGTAAACGCGCAGTTGGAAACACCACAACCAAGTCCTTTTACTAAAATTGAGCAAAAGGTTGGCTTAACAGACGTGACTTTAGAATACTCTCGTCCGAGTATGAAAGGAAGAAAAATATTTGGAGATTTAGTTCCTTATGGAAAAGTATGGCGAGCAGGTGCCAATAAGAATACTATAGTTACGTTTAGTGATAACGTTTCAGTTGAGGGTGAGACCTTGAAGGCAGGTTCTTATGCTGTTTTTGTATCACCTAATAAAGATTCTTGGACCGTATTTTTCTATACCGATACAAATAATTGGGGTACGCCAGCTGAATGGGATGATTCTAAGGTAGCAGCTAAAGTTACAGCTAAGATTTATGAGATGCCAATGGATGTAGAAACTTGGACCATAGGTTTTGATGATTTAACTAATAACTCTGCCAGCATTGGTTTTATTTGGGAAAAAACATATGCTGCTGTTAAATTTAAAGTACCTACTGAAGAAAAAGTAACAGCATCTATCAACAATATAATGTCTGGTCCTTCTGCAAATGATTATTACTTAGCGGCTGATTATAATTTATCAGAGGGTAAAGATTTAGATCAAGCTATGAAATGGATTGATAAAGCTGTTGAAATGACAAAGAATAAACCACGTTTTTGGTATCTGAGAAAGCAATCATTAATACATGCTGCCAACGGAGATAAAAAAGGAGCAATTGCTGCTGCAAAAAAATCTTTAGAAGGCGCTAAAGAAGCGGGTAATGATGACTATGTGAAAATGAATAAAGACTCTCTAAAAGAATGGGGTGCGATGTAAAAGCAATTTACACAATATAAAAAAGCGTAACCTAAATGGGTTGCGCTTTTTTTATATTGTGAATGCGATTTAAATAGGTTGCTTAGAAAACTTCTGAAGAAGATTTGCAATAACTATAACTACAACACAACCAAATAAATTAAGCCATAAGTATGGCATCCAATCAAAAGCCCAACCAATAATTACGATAACCTGTGTAATTAGCGCACCTACAAATACAGCATTTCCTTTTATATGTTTAAAGAAAAAGGCCAATAAGAAAATACCAAGTACATTACCGTAAAATATTGAGCCAATAATGTTTACAAGCTGAATTAAGTTTTCTGCCAAATCTGCAAAGCAGGCAATAATTATAGCGACAATTCCCCAACCAAATGTAAACCACTTGGTCATGTTTACCATGTGTGTTTCACCTTTATCTTCCTTTAGATTTCTGCCGTACAGATCGATAGATGTAATCGTTGCTAAAGCATTAATTTCTGATGCCGTTGAAGACATAGCTGCCGATAAAATTACAGCCAATAATAAACCAATTAAACCTGTTGGTAAATGATTTAGAATAAACCGAATAAACATATAATCTCTGTCATTGGTTTGCGTGTCTTTGGCAGCCTCCTTTGATAATTCGTTTAGTTCTTCAACTTTTTCATTAAAGGTGCCGTTCTTAATTAAATCTAAATTGTTTTCGTATACTTCTCTTTCCAAAGCATCATGTTTACTTGCATATTCAGGATCGATGGCTTTTTTAATAAGAACTTTAGATTTATGACGATACGTTTTTTCAATACTATCTATTTGAAATAATTCTTGCTTTAACTCAGAATTTTCGTTTTTTGAATAGGCTAAACTGAGGCGTTGCTTCATATCAAACAATTCAGCTTGCTTATCTTGAAGTGCTCTATATTCACTTCCGTATTCTGAAGCTAAAACCGTTTCAGTAGATTTGTCAATAAAATTTAATGGTGAAGGGTTAAACTGATAAAACACAAATACCATAACACCAACCAGCAGAATAAAGAATTGCATAGGAACTTTTAGAAGTCCGTTAAAAAGTAAACCCATTTGCATTTCCTTCATACTTTTTCCAGAAAGGTAGCGTTGCACCTGACTTTGATCGGTACCGAAATACGATAACATTAAGAATGTGCCACCAATAAGTCCTGTCCAAACGGTATAACGATTTTCTAAATCGAAAGAAAAATCCAATACTTGCATCTTTCCTGTGGCACCAGCAATATCAATAGCATTTACAAAAGAAACTTCATTAGGAATTAGGTTGATGATGATGACTAATGCAGCTACCATACCAGCGAAAATCACAAACATTTGCTGTTTTTGGGTTACGGTTACAGCTTTGGTTCCACCAGAAACGGTATATATAATAACTAAAACACCAATGATGATGTTGAGCGTAACAATGTTCCAACCTAAAACCACAGAGAGAATAATGGCAGGCGCAAATATGGTAATACCTGCTGCTAGACCACGTTGAATCAAGAATAAAATAGCAGTAAGTGTTCTGGTTTTTAAATCGAAACGATTTTCGAGAAATTCGTAAGCCGTATAAACTTTTAGACGATGGTAAATAGGAATAAAGACCAAGCATATAATTACCATGGCAATGGGTAGTCCGAAGTAGAATTGAACAAATCCCATACCGTCCGAAAACGCCTGACCTGTGGTAGAAAGAAATGTGATAGCACTGGCTTGAGTTGCCATTACAGACAAACCGATAGTCCACCATTTTGTAGAGTTACCTCCTCTAACATAATCCTGAACGTTTTTGCTACCTCTTGTTTTCCACGTGCCATAGCCTACAATTACAGCCAATGTAACGATAAGAACAGTCCAATCTATCCAGTCTAAAGTCTGTTGCATAAGCTTAGGCGAATGAAGCAGTTATAAAATAAAATAATACGATATAAAGTGCATTTGCAATGAGTACGATGGTGTACATCTTATCCCATTTTTGCTTTGGTTGTTGTTGATTTTGCATATTAATCAGTTGTTAGTGTATGGTGGTTAGTTTTTTAGTTTATTGGTCTCTTCTTTACCTGCAGAGAGCAGGTTGGCAAAAAGACGGTATGCACCAGAAACACCAGCAGGAAACTCTCTGAAAAAGCTTAAACCCGTGTATATGTAGTTGCCTTTCCCGTATTTCGCAACCAATAAACTACCTTCTTTTGGTGATTCACCTTTATCATTCATAGAAAGAAGTGATGTAAATTCTTCTGACCATTCATTTGGGAAATATAAACCACGCTCTTGTACCCAACCTTCAAAATCTTGTTTTGTAATTTTATTTGGAAAATTTAAAAGTGAATGGTTAGGATTAAGTATGGTTACCAAAGCACTTTCATCGGTAACACGATCTCTTGAAAGTTGTAAATGGTAAGGTGCTAAGTCATCAACTTTTAGGCGTCTGTTGGTGTTGTACTGTACGATAAGATTTCCACCTTCTTTAACATAATCTAGTAAGAATTTTTGTTTAAATTTTAATTCATCTAAAATATTGTAAGCTCTAATACCTACAACAACAGCATCAAAATTAACCAGGTTTTCAGCTGAAATTTGTTCAGGTTTTATGATAGTAACGTTGTAGCCAATTTGCCTTAAACTCTCTGGTACTACATCTCCAGCACCTTCAATATAGCCAATGTTATTGCCTCGTTTTTCAATATCTAAACGCACTATTTTACTTTCGCTAGGCATCAATACAGTCTGAAAAGGAATATGACTGTAATCGATCTCAATAAGTTCGTCTGTGTAAAAATTACCGTTGATGTTTACCATTGGAGTAATAAGACCTTCGCTTTGATTTTTTGGAGGAATTACAGTGAATACAACTTTTTGAACATCTCCTTTATTTACAATTTCAATTTTTTGCTTTTGCGGAAATACACTCCAGTCATTAGGATAAGCCATTTGTACGTAACCTTCAATGGCATCTCTACCAGCTTTTACAGTCACTTCAATCTCTTTTTGTTGATCGTTTTCAAAAATGTAAACCTTGTCAGAAATGCTTGCAGAAACTTCTGGTATCACTTCAAAAGGTCTGTATAATTCACCTTTATCTGGCTCAGAATAACGATAGATAACTGGTTTTGTAAAGGTTATTGGAGTTCCTTCAATATTGAGGTTAAAATCAACAAAAACAGCTCTTGGTGTTTCAGGACGACCAATTAAATCCTGGTTGTCTACATGATACATACCAAGTGTACTTTTTTTATTTAACCAATATGGAGTGGTGTAAGAAACGTTATTTGGTATGGTAATGCCTTCATCAAAATTTAAACGTTGATTGTTCTGCATCTTCATGTTTTTTGAAGTGCCACTGTTTAGAGTAGAAAGCTTGTAAGACACTAAATCTATTGTGGCATTACTACGGTTTAAAGCTTCAATGTTAAGGCTAACCGTTGTGTTTGGTGCAGTGTAAGGTACATTCGCTGAAGCTTCTAGATATAAGCCTGCACAAGCTTCAATAATTGTTTTTAGTTCTTTGGTTTTAACCGATTTCCAATGCTCATCTTCTATATTTTGAAGTAGTTTGTAGGCTTCTAACAATTGTGGTAGGTGCGTCTCTGGATTTCTAAAATTAAAATTTTGCTCTACCTTGTATAGAATGTTTCCAACGGCTTTTCCACCTTTAACACGATTCCAAGAGGTATCGATACCTTCAAAAATATTGTTGCTACCGTTGAGAGGTTCGCCTTTAAGAAACTCAATATATTCTTCTTGTGTGCCTCGTTGTGATAAACGCCCAAACCCTTGACATAAATGTTGACTGCTTGCAATAGCTGCAACTTCATTGTTAGATAAGCCTTTAGAAGGGTAGTAGACACCAATATCAAAATTTAGCATGTTGCTTTTGTCTGCTTCTTCAAACTTTTCTTGACTACCATAGAACCACCAAGAGGTATTAAAAAAGATACGTTTTGGTTGCCAGGTATCGGTAAGTTGTAATTGAGAAGCATATTTTGAAGCATCGTTTGCCAAATCAAAAGCTTCCATACTTAACATGGCAGAGCTTGTATGATGACCATGGGTTGTTCCTGGCGATCTGTGATCGAAACGGTTAATGACGACGTCTGGTTTAAAATTTCTAATCGTCCAAACCACATCAGATAATACTTCGTCTTTGTCCCAGATGGTTAAGGTTTCATCAGGATGTTTTGAGTAACCAAAATCGTTTGCTCTGGTGAATCTTTGTTCACCACCATCTACACGACGAGCTGCTAATAATTCCTGAGTTCTTATGACTCCGAGAAGTTCTCTAATTTCTGGGCCAATAAGATTTTGTCCACCATCACCACGTGTTAGCGATAAATAGCCTGTACGTGCTTTAACTTGATTAGACATGTAAGAAATTAATCGTGTATTTTCATCATCTGGATGCGCTGCGATATAAAGCACTGAGCCCAAAACATTAAGTTTTTGGACGGCTTCGTATATTTCTGAGGAATTAAGTTTTTTGGGTTGTTGTGCTGGTAAAGTAATTAAACAGCTAAAAACAAAGAGAATACAGAGTCTAATCTGAAACATGAGGTTATTTAGTTAGTGTGCTTTTCAAATATAAAAAAGTTGCCTACTATAACCTTGTTTTTAGGGTTTGTTTAACGTTGGGTTTTTGAGATATGAGAATTTAGATGTTAGAAGTGTGTACTGTAACTATGGTAAATAATCTCGGTGAAAACTTGTAATTATAATGACGAATTTTTCAAACAATGCACCAAAATTCATTAAAAATGAAATAACGAATACGATATAAACATTCTTTCCGAATTTTTTGTGTAACAGAACTAAAGGAAGAAGACAATTAAAAAACAACATCAGCCAGTAAGCCCAAGCATATGGCCCTGTAGCTCTTTTTATAAATGCATAATTGCCAGAGTGCGGTAAAATAAGTATAAGTAGCCAGCATAATATAGTTATAACACAATAGTTGATTATTATCCACTTAATAAATTTTAAAGGTACAGCTATACTATTTGCATTAATGGATATTTTTAGGATGATAAGTATTAATACAGGCAGGTAAATATAGGAAATGAAGTACCTACTTATGAATATTGGGATTTCAAAAAGTTTATCTGCTAACTCCATCAAGCTAAGTTATAACCACTTTTTCCTTTTAAAATAATAAAGCATGGCTAAAAAGAGTAGAGCCATTACTCCTATGAGTATGTGGTAGCTATATTTATAGTGTAATTCTGGGATGTTGTCAAAGTTCATACCATAGATACCAGCAATAAACGTAAGCGGAATAAAAATAGTGGCAATGATTGTTAAGACTTTCATCACTTCGTTCATTTTATTGCTAATGGTAGTCATGTACATGTCCATTAAACTCCAGATCATTTCTCGATAAATATCAATATTTTCAGAAACTTGAATTAAATGGTCGTATATATCTCTGTAAAAATTGATTGTACGTTTGTAAATGAGTGGATGCTCGCCTTTTTCAATACGGTTTATAATTTCACGAAGTGGAAAAATCGCACGACGTACTTTTAGAATTTCACGTTTAAGTTGTTGTACTTCTACATTAATGTCTTCTTTGGCATTACCTGTGAATAACTCGGTTTCTAAATCTTCAATTTTGTTCCCAAGAGTTTCAATAAGTCCAAAATAATTATCAACAATAGCATCAATTAAGGCATACATGAGATAGTCAGACTTTAAGCCTCTGATTCTACCATTTGCCAATCGTAGTCGCTCTCTAATGGATCCAAAAACATCTCCTTCAGACTCCTGAAATGTTAGGACATAATTTTTGCCTAAAATAATACTAACTTGTTCTATCACAATGTTTTCTTCCTCATCATAGTAGAGCATTTTTAGTACTACAAAAAGGTAATCATCGTATTCATCAATTTTAGGACGTTGAGAGGTGTTTACAATATCTTCTAACACTAAAGGGTGAAGGTCATACTGCTTACCAATGTCCTCAATTTTGTCTGTATGTTTTAGTCCGTCTACATTTATCCATGTTACGGAGTCTGTTTCTTTGTAAGTAACAGCATCTTCAATATTGAGTAAAATAGACTCTTCAATATAATCTTTTGTATAATCAAAGCACTCAACATGAAAATCTTTATCAGATTTTTGTCCAGTATATATAAGTGTACCAGGAACCTGACCAATATGCTTTTTGGATTCTTGGGTGCGTTTTTTCTTGGTTCGTCTTTTAATCATAATTTAAAGGATACTGCTATCGTCTAAAGCATCTTTCTCCATTAAAGTTACAGCTTTTTGAAGAATTAGGTTGTTTGGATAGGTGACCAAATCTCCATTATCTTCTCTAAGGATGAGTTGAAAAGCTCT
>JASBSE010000573.1 GCA_030149115.1 Winogradskyella sp.
CTCGTGTAATGTTTAGAGAAATGGCTAACAAAGGGTTAATTCCTGGTGTAAAAAAAGCAAGTTGGTAACATTGAGGAAGCGATTTAGCTTCTGTACAATTATCAATATAACTATTGTATAATCGGAATCTAGGTTCGAGAATTTCGAAAACCATTTTCCTAAATTTTAAACTATGTACACAGATCCAATAGCGGATTATTTAACGCGAGTTAGAAATGCTGTGAAAGCTAACCACAGAGTGGTAGAAATTCCTGCATCTAACTTAAAAAAGGAGATAACTAAAATATTATTCGATCAAGGATATATTTTAAGTTACAAATTTGATGACACTACAGTACAAGGTACAATTAAGATTGCCTTAAAGTACAACAAAGAGACAAAAGAGTCTGTTATCAAAAAAATTCAAAGAATCAGTAAACCAGGTTTACGTAAATACGCTGGTGCTAACGAAATGCCAAGAATCTTAAATGGTTTAGGTATTGCAATTGTTTCTACATCTCACGGTGTAATGACAGGAAAACAAGCGCAAAGAGAAAACGTTGGTGGCGAAGTATTATGTTACGTATACTAAAAACAGGAAATTATGTCAAGAATAGGTAAAAGCCCAATCACAGTTCCTGAAGGTGTAACTGTAGAAATTAAAGATAATGTAATTACTGCAAAAGGAAAGTTAGGAGAATTATCTCAAACTTTTTCTGATGTAGAAATTACTTTAGAAGACGGAACAATTACATTAAACCGTCCTTCAGAAAAGAAAGATCACAGAGCAAAGCACGGTCTATACAGAGCGTTAATTGCTAACATGATAGAAGGTGTATCTAACGGATTTACTAAACAATTAGAACTAGTAGGTGTTGGTTATAGAGCATCAAATCAAGGACAGAAATTAGATTTAGCAATTGGCTTCTCTCACAATATCGTTATGGACATAGCGCCAGAAGTGAAAGTTGAGACTATCTCAGAAAAAGGTAAAAACCCAATCGTTAAATTAACATCTCACGACAAACAATTAGTTGGTCAAGTAGCAGCTAAAATCCGTGGTTTCCGTAAGCCAGAGCCTTACAAAGGAAAAGGTATCAAGTTTGTTGGTGAAATAATTAGAAGAAAAGCAGGTAAATCAGCTTAATAAGTAAGTTATGGCATTGACAAAGAACGAAAGAAGATTAAGAATAAAAAACAGAATCCGTAAGGTAGTATCTGGTACAGAAGCTAGACCTAGATTAGCTGTTTTTAGAAGTAATAAAGAAATTTATGCTCAAGTCGTAGATGATGTAACTGGTAAAACTATAGCTGCTGCATCTTCAAGAGACAAAGATATAGCAACGTCTAAAGGAAATAAGACAGAGATTGCTGCTTTAGTAGGAAAAGCTGTTGCAGAAAAAGCTATGAAGGCTGGTGTAGAGACAATCTCTTTTGATAGAGGTGGTTATTTATATCACGGTAGAGTAAAATCATTAGCAGAAGGTGCTAGAGAAGCAGGACTTAAATTTTAAGACATTATGTATCAAAAATATAAAAACGCAGAATTAGTAAAACCAGGCGGATTAGATTTAAAAGACCGTTTAGTAGGTGTACAGCGT
>JASBSE010000387.1 GCA_030149115.1 Winogradskyella sp.
ACTTTCTTCGTTAAAATCGCAACCAAGAACAACATTTTTAAAGTTAACAGAACTAGGTTTTGATTTTACAACCAAGACAGGAGTATCACTGTAACGAACTACTTTTTCTGTATTGGAACCAGTGAAAACACCATCGTGCTCACTATGACCTCTAGATCCCATAATTACAAGATCTGCTTTTTCATAACTAGCGACTTCAGAAACTTCTTTAAGTACTTTATGGTGTTTAATCAACGGAGTAACAGTAATACCCTCTAGGTATGGTTTATCTAAAAACTCTTCGAAATTTTTGTTAGTTACCATTAACATAAATGCAGTTTCTTCACTTTTTTCTGAACCAGAAGTCGAAAAAATAGATTCTGAAAGTTCTAGCATATGCATAACAATAAGCTCAGCGTTATGTTGTTTGGCTAATGCAGCGCCAGCTTCTAATGCATATTCTGAATGTTGAGAGAAATCTACAGGAATTATAATTTTTTTCATGATGTGGTTATTAGTTAATGCTCAAAGTTAATAATTTGAATGATTAAAAATAATGATAATTGACAGTTTATGTTTAAATCTTTTTTGAAGGTAGAGCCTGCTTAAAATTATTAAGATTCTTATTTTTGTACAGCAAATTTCTTTCCATGTATAAAGCTATTATAAGACCAATTCTGTTCTGGTTCGATCCAGAAAAAGTGCATCATTTTACATTTTCTTTAATAAGAACACTTTCAAAACTGCCAGGCTTTAAAAGTCTTTTTAAAAAAATGTATTTAGTTGAAGATAAAAAGCTTGAGCGTGAGCTTTTTGGCTTAACCTTTAAGAATCCAGTTGGTCTTGCCGCTGGTTTTGATAAAGATGCAAAACTCTTTAATGAGTTGTCTAATTTTGGTTTCGGATTTATTGAAATAGGTACACTAACACCAAAACCTCAAGATGGAAACCCTAAAAAACGTTTGTTTAGGTTGAAAGAAGACTCAGCTATTATTAACAGAATGGGTTTTAATAATGGAGGAGTAGAAGAGGCAGTTGAGCGACTAAAAAAGAATAAAGGAGTATTAATTGGTGGTAATATTGGTAAGAATAAAGTAACACCTAATGAAGATGCGGTAAAAGATTACGAAATCTGTTTTAATGCCCTTTTCGATTACGTCGATTATTTTGTAGTTAATGTAAGCTCACCAAACACACCAAATTTAAGAGCGTTACAAGATAAAGAGCCATTGACGGAATTACTTAAGGCTTTGCAAGTGCTTAATTTTCAAAAACCTAAGAGCAAACCAATTCTTTTAAAAATAGCTCCAGATTTAACAAATGAGCAACTCGATGATATCATTGATATTGTAAAAACTACTAAAATAGATGGAGTAATAGCCACGAATACAACTATTTCTCGTGAAGGTTTGCAAAGCAAAAACAAATCTGAAATCGGAGGTATGAGTGGTAAACCATTAAAATCGCGCTCTACAGAAGTGATTAAATACTTGTCTGAAAAAAGCAATAAAGCTTTTCCAATTATTGGAGTAGGAGGTATTCATTCGGCTGAAGATGCTTTAGAAAAAATAGAAGCTGGTGCAGACTTAGTACAATTATATACTGGGTTTATTTACGAAGGCCCTAAACTCATTACTTCTATAAATAAGGCATTACTTCAAAAA
>JASBSE010000390.1 GCA_030149115.1 Winogradskyella sp.
TTAAAAACTAAGGTGTGACCAGCATTTGGGCCACCTTGAAAGCGTGCAATAATATCGTATTTAGAGGTGAATACATCGACAATTTTCCCTTTGCCTTCATCTCCCCATTGTAATCCAAGTAGTAAGTCTACTGCCATTTTAAAAAATTAGTTAGTCTTCTTTTTTACGGTTACCGTAAAAGTATAGTGAATGATTAGTTATTTCAATGTCAAAAACCTCTTCAATGGTTTTTTTAATAGATTGAATGCGTGGATCACAGAATTCTATAACTTCACCTGTATCGGTAAGAATAACGTGATCATGTTGCTTATCAAAATATGATTTTTCATAGTGCGCCTGGCTTTGACCAAACTGATGCTTACGAACCAATGCACACTCTAAAAGTAATTCTATAGTGTTATAAAGTGTAGCTCTACTTACACGATAGTTTTTGTTTTTCATTTTGATGTATAAAGATTCTATATCAAAATGTTCTTCGCTATCGTATATTTCCTGAAGTATGGCGTAACGTTCAGGTGTTTTTCTATGACCTTTATCTTCAAGAAATTGTGTGAAAACACGTTTTACAATTTCCTGATTACTTTCTTCTGTTGTTGCATTCATAATTAAGGTGCAAATTTACGTAAAAATATAGGATAAGAATGATTTAATTTTGGATTAAAGTTGAAAGAAATGAACAAGTTTTCAAGACTTTTAACCTATTAAAATCAAACTCTTACTACTTTGTCAATACCATTAATTGTTTTGAGTTTGTCTATGAGATTTTTAAGCATGGTTTGGTTTTTAACTTCAACGGTTATGTCTCCGTTAAAAATACCATCATCACTAGAAAAACTGATACTTTTCATATTAACATGAAGGTTTTCAGAAATGAGTTTTGTGATATCATTTACTAGTCCAAGATTATCTATTCCAGATAACTTAATGTGAGAAGTGTAAGCACGTTGACTAGAATCTATCCATTTAGCAGATTGTATTCTGTAGGCATAGTTAGACTGCAAACTTACTGCATTTGGACAGTTTTTCTTATGAACTTTAATCCCGTCATTAATGGTAACAAATCCAAATACTTTATCACCAGGAATTGGATTGCAACAATTAGCAAGTGTATAGTTTAGACGCTCTTCTTCTTTACCAAAAACCAGCATATCGTACTTGGACGTAATCTCTTCCTTGTCAATATCTTTGTTAGGTGCTTCTGGTTTGCGAATTTTACTTTTTATGTAACTCATAAAAGCATTACTTCTGGATGAAGCAAAGGCTTTGAGTTTAGTATTGTCTATGGTACCAATACCAACACGATAGAATAAATCTAAAGATGTTTTGAGCTTAAAGTAGCTGACCAACTCATTAACAGCTTTTTCATTGAGCGTGATTTTGAGTTGTTTTAATTTACGTCTCAGAATTTCCTTGCCTTCTTCGGCTATTTCTTTGGTATGTGCATTTAATGCCGATTTAATTTTACTACGTGCTCTGGCAGTTGTAGCATAATCTAACCAGTTGGCATTTGGTTTGGCATTATCTGATGTTAATATTTCTACACGGTCACCGCTTTGCAGCTCGTGACTAAGAGGGACGAGTTTTCCGTTGACTTTTGCACCGCGTGTTTTCATACCAACTTCGGTATGTATGCTAAATGCAAAGTCGAGTGGAGTAGCACCCTTTGGTAAGGATTTTAAATCTCCCTTTGGTGAAAACACAAAGATTTCTTTAGAGTAAAGATTGAGCTTAAATTGCTCTACAAAATCTACGGCATTTGCTTCGTTATTTTCTAATGCTTCTTGTAACCTGTTAATCCATAGATCTAAACTATCTTCCTTTTCGTTTGTGTTTTTGTATTTGTAGTGGGCTGCATACCCTTTTTCGGCAATTTCATTCATACGCTCACTACGAATCTGTACTTCTACCCAACGGCTTTTTGGACCAACAACTGTAATGTGAAGTGCTTCGTAACCTGTAGATTTAGGTGATGAGATCCAATCGCGCAAACGAATTGGGTTTGGTGTAAAGTGATCGGTTACTATGGAATAGATTTTCCAAGCCAAAAACTTTTCATTTTCAAAATCGGATTTGTAAATGATTCTGATGGCAAATTTGTCATAAACTTCATCAAACGAAACGCCTTGTTTTACCATTTTGCGTCTAATACTAAAAATGGATTTTGGTCGTCCTTTTATCTCGTAGTTAAGCCCTTCTTTGTTTAAGGATTTCTCAATGACTTTAGAGAATGCTGTAATATAGGCATCTTGCTCTTCCTTGCTTTCTTGCATTTTCTCAGCAATGTCATTATAGACTTCGGGCTCTGTGTATTTTAATCCTAAATCCTCAAGTTCGGTTTTAATATTATAAAGCCCTATTCTGTGTGCCAGTGGTGCATAGATGTATAAGGTTTCGGATGCTATTTTTATCTGTTTATCATCTCGCATAGACTCCATGGTCTGCATATTGTGCAAACGGTCTGCAATTTTTATGATGATAACACGTACATCTTCGTTGAGTGTTAGCAGCATTTTACGGAAGTTCTCTGCTTGTAGAGATACGTCCATTTCCCTATTAAGAACAGAAATTTTTGTGAGTCCGTCTACAATGCGAGCTACAGCTTCACCAAAAAGGCGTTCCATATCTGCAATGGTGTAGTTAGGATTGTCTTCAACCACATCATGAAGTAGAGCAGAGGCAATAGATGTAGCATCCAAGCCAATTTCTTGTGCCACAATTTTTGCGACAGCAATTGGGTGAAAAATATAAGCCTCACCAGATTTGCGACGTTGATCTTTGTGCGCATCTAGTGCTACCTCAAAAGCATGGCGAATTAGTTTTTTATCGTCTTTGCTTAAGGTCTGATAGCTTACTCTGAGTAACTCTTTGTAGGCTTGTGCAATGGCTGCATTTTCTTTTTCAATATCTACTTCCGTCATAAGAACTAAAGTAAACAAAGTCTATGAGATAGGCAATGGGTTTTATTGAAGAATTTTTTGATGGTTTGTTACAGGTTAGTTGCTTACTTAAGTACTAAAAATACCAAGTAAGTCAAAGGTGGAAAATCAGTGGCGATTTTCATAAGTAGCTTCTAACTTGCAATTTATTATAACGTTGTTGTGAGCAGTTTCTTATTCCTTAATTAGTTTTCCAAATTGGAAATTATTCTTGTAAGTTATTTTATAGAAATATAATCCTTTAGGAATTGTAATAGCTTCGAAATTTAAAACAGACTCATTCTCTATTGATTTTCTGTAAACAATTGCACCATTTAAGTTAAAAAGAATAAACTCACTTAACTCCTGAATATCCTCTGTTATAATTTTAAGTTCGTTTGAAAATGGGTTGGGATAAACCCTTAATTTGGCTTCATTTTCTGGAACTTCATTTATATTCATTGTATTCGAAAAGGAGTATTTCTGCGTTAGTGTATCGCCATTTCCGGTTCCTGTTACGTACAAATTTAAGTTTTCATCCATTGTTACTGATTTAATTACCGAGTCTCCTCCCAGTCCTTGCGATCTTAAAGTATCAATTGGCTCTCCTAAATCATCAAGAACAACCGCTAAATAATTATAACCACCAGCTAAATTGTCTTGACTTTGCCCTCCAACTGTTATATAGTTGTTATTTCCTAAAAATAATTTATTACCTACATCTGCAGCATTTGTGCCTAAATTTTCGTATCTGTAATTATAAATTAAATCTCCTTGGGGTGAGATTTTGTTAACTTGTATATCTGCATTGGTGTAATTTGTTGTACCATATCCTTCTCCATAATGCCGTCCTGTTATATAGATATTGCCATTCTCGTCTGAAATAATATCGTGTACTTGATCGGCTGTTACATTGTCAGGAAGGTTAGATGTAACTTCAAATACCCACTCTTGGTTGCCTAATTGGTCGTACTTAAATAGTCTAAAATCTCCAAACATCCCTATGTAAGAGTTTCCCATATTGTCAATGTGGCTTTTGATTAAATTTCCTTCATATGAAGTTTCGCTAGAAGAGATTAATTCTCCTGCTAGTGAGTGCTTTAGGATTAGCAGTTTGTTGCCTGGTTCTGGATAGGTGCTATATGCAAAACCAAGAGACATAATTGAGTTATCAATAATTTTTGTAGTTAAACCTCTATGTCTACTTAAATTATCCGAAGAATGAACATAGTCCCAAATATAATTACCAGCAGAGTCAAATTTGCAGACAAACATTTCAGTTGAATTCCACTCCCAGTTGACATGTCCTGTTAGAAAAATATTTCCGTTAGAATCAACAGCTAAATTTTCGGGAACACTCCAGTCATATTCGTTTGAGTATAAACTTTCCCAAAGAATATTTCCATCTTCATTTAATTTTATTATGGCACTTTTTGATTCTTGGTCGCTTGTTTCGCTAACACCAGTAACTATGATATCGTTATTGTTGTCAATAAAGATTCCAGTCATATAGTCGTCACTTTGATTAGAAATGTCAATTAGTTGTTTCCAAATTAAAGAACCGCTATTAGAATATTTAATTACCAAAAAATTGGAATTGCCACTCTCAAAAGAGCTTCCGCCGACAATTACATTATTATCTGAATCTAATCGAATCTTTTGACATTCATCCGAGAAGACATTAGCGCAATCTGAAGTGTATGGAATGACTTGAGAATTGTTTTCTTGGCTCCATTCCATTGTGTATTGATTTTGAGCTAAAGTGTCATTCAAGCTAATAAAGTAAATACCAATTAAAATTATACTTATTAATTTTTTCATCTTTTTATTTTTTAATAGTAAATCCAACTGGTGCTTTTAGCTTTGAGGAGTCATACATGTTAATATATATTGAAACGGTATCTTTTGCGTTTTCCCAAGTAACACGATAGTTGTCTAGCATTACACTACCAAATCCAAATGGATCGTTATCACTTTTCACAGGGCAACAACTCCCAGCTCTATAGTATGAGATTTTTTCGCCATTTGGTCCTGCCAGTGCATTAAGAAATCTTCTTTCGTTTCTTGGACCTTCAGAGTTTTTAGCTCCACCAACTTCAACCGGATTTTTTGGTGAGTAGCCATAAGTTTTATCTGTAGATATTTCTGTAACCAAAAATGTACTACTATCACGAAGAATTTGAGCAGTGTTTTTGGATGCTTCCTTGGTGGCTGAGCAAGAAAAAAAGATTGTTAGTATTCCTAAAATTAATAGTTGTCTAGTCATTTCAGTGTTTTTTATTGTTGGTAAGTGTTTTAGAACATAAATCCATTTCAGTGATTTATACCACTAATAACGAAGAACGACTTTTTATTTTATAAAGTCAAGTCTATGAGCTAATTAATATGTCTATTACAACTTTTCTTTAATGGCTTTTCGCCAAAAGTAAATTCCGAAAACACAGGTGACAATTGCAAACATAATTCCGTTTTCGCCATGCCAATGTTCTGCACCTTGGGTCTTAATTGTTAGAGGTGGTAGTATTTTTTGAATATACACATTGCTTACCGCATGAAATAGTACTGCAGGCCAAAGACTTTTAGATTTAAACGTGTAGTAGGCCATTATAAATGACATAGAAATAATTACGATAAAGAATGTTATAAATTCTAATAGTATATTACTGCTGTAGTAAACAAGTAGCGGCCAGTGCCATGCTGCCCAAATAACTCCACTAACAATGGATACACCTGTAAAGGAAAGTACTTTTCTTAATTCGTAGATAAAAAAGCCTCTCCAACCTATTTCTTCTCCTAATGTTGTTGCTGATGCTCTTATTACTTCTACGGTTCCTAATAAGATGATAGCTATTATTGTGATAGATGTTGGACTTAATGTGCCAATCCCAAATAAACCAAGTTCTTTTCCCCATTCTGTAATGGATGCTTTACTGGCTAAGTTTCCAAAGCCTAAAATCCAGATAAGTAAATAAGTGATTATGGCATATATTGCAGGAATTAAATATGACAGTCGGATGTATTTCCAATTTCCCCAATTCCAATTTAAAGATGAAATTTTGCGCCCTTTTATTTTCAAGGTGATAAATGCTGCTATTGCAGGACACCACATTATGGCACCAACATATATTCTTGAAGGAAATAAATTTAC
>JASBSE010000392.1 GCA_030149115.1 Winogradskyella sp.
GATAAAATCTCATTTTACGATCTTAATCTTAAAACCAACTACGAGATTAACGAAAACAACAGACTGTATTTATCAGGTTATTTTGGAAGAGATATTTTTAACTTATCTAAAATTATAGAAAATAACTACGGTAATGCTACCGGAAACATACGCTGGAACCACGTTTTTAACGATAAGTTGTTTTCTAATCTATCGTTTATTTACAGCAAGTACGATTATAATATTATTCTAGATTTTATTGAGCTCGATTGGAATGCAGATATTACCAACTTCAACGTAAAGTATGATTTAGGTTATTATGTAAATAATGATATTACACTAGATTTTGGTGTCAGTGGATTAACTTATAATCTTAATCCTGGTGAAGTAAGACCTTCGTCTGAAACGTCTCCAATAAACTATCTAAAATTAGACGAAAAACGCGCTTTTGAAGGAGCAGCGTATATAAGTGCAGAGCATCAAATTTCAGATAAATTGGCCTTTAATTATGGTTTGCGTTACAGTGCATTTACAAGACTTGGTGGTCAAAATATGACCAATTATGTCAATAACCAACCTGTGGTTTATAACAGTGATTTAGGCATTTACGAACGAGGAGAGGCTGAAAGCGAAACCTATTACAGCAAAGGAGAAAGTATTAAAACATTTGGCAATTTAGAACCAAGATTAGGAGTCTCTTATCAACTCAACGATGACGCCTCTGTTAAGGCTAGTTATACTAAATCTACACAATATTTGCACCTTCTGTCTAATACAGCTTCGGTAACACCTTTAGATGTGTGGACACCAAGTGGTCAGTACATAAAACCTCAGATATCTAATCAATTTGCTTTAGGATATTACAAAAACTTTAAAGACAATGCTTATACTTTAGAGTTGGAAACCTACTACAAAACAGTTGATAATCGCATAGATTATATTGATGGTTCTGATTTAATAGGAAACAATAATATTGAAACCGAAATATTAAACGGTGAAGCAAGAGCCTACGGTTTAGAAGTTTTATTACGAAAAAACAAAGGTGATTTTACAGGTTGGCTGGCTTATACACTATCAAAATCAGAACAACGTACTTTTGGAGGAAACGCTGGTGGACCAGGTATTAACAATGGAGATTGGTACAATACACCTTACGATCGTACACACGATATTTCATTAACAGGTTCTTATAAATTGAATGATAAATGGAGGTTTAGTTCTAACTTTATATTTCAAACAGGACGTCCTGTAACTTATCCTAACGGACAATATACTTACGAAGACCTATCTGTAGCAACGTATTCTAGCAGAAATGAAGACCGTTTGTCTGCGTACCATAGATTAGATGTTTCTGCAACGTATTCACCAAATAAAGACAATGATAAACGTTGGAAAGGTGAATGGGTTTTTGGTATTTATAACCTTTATAACAGAAGAAATGCGGCTTCAGTTAGCTTTAACCAAAACAATCAAACAGGATTGAATGAAGCTACTCGAATTTCAATTTTTGGAATGATTCCTTCAATAACCTATAATTTTAAATTTTAAGATCATGAAAAACTATATAAAATCACTAATCCTAATGACTTTTGTTGTTTTTGCATCGTGCGAAGATGTTATCGATGTAGATTTAGATGACGCAGAACCACGCTTGGTTATAGAAGCGTCTTTAGATTGGGAAAAAGGCACAGCAGGTAATGAGCAAACCATAAACTTAAGTATGTCTACACCGTATTTTAATACAGGTGAAGATACAAGTGTTAGCGGAGCAGTTGTTACAGTTACCAACACAAACTCTGGAGCAATATTCACGTTCAATGATCAAAATGATGGCAGTTATACTGTAGATAACTTTGTGCCTGTTATTGGAGATACATACCGTTTAGATGTTAGTTATGCAGGCGAAAATTATGAAGCCACAGAAACATTAATGTCAGTTACTGATATTAATAGCATTACGCAAAGTATTGAAGGAGGTTTTGACGATGAATTACTAGAAGTGAATGTTTATTTTGACGATCCTGAAGATGAAGAAAACTATTACCTTATTCGTTATTATGAAGAAGGAGATTTGTTCCCTTATTTTGAAGACATTTCAGACGAATTTGTGAATGGTAATGAAATCCACGATTTTTTTGAAAAGGATGATGATGAAGATAACGGTGAAGCAGCGTTTCAACCTGGAGATGTAGTATATATTGAACTTTATGGCATTTCTGAACAGTATTACAACTACATGAGATTATTGATAGAACAGTATTACAGTGGAGGCGATCCGTTTTCGTCTAATTCTGCTTTAATAAGAGGAAATTGTATTAATCCTACCAACCCAGAGCAATATGCTTTTGGGTATTTTAGGCTAACGCAAGTCAATGTAATGTCCTATACTTTTGAATAAAAAAAAAGAGGCTGTTTGAAAAGTTAATGTTTTGTCAATCTGAACTTGTTTCAGATTTTAAAACAATTTGAAAATCAATTGTTATAGAATCTCATGCTAATCAGACAGCTTTTTTATGTAGTAAACGTGTAAGTTTTATACTTAAATCGGTTAAGATAATCTTAGAATTCCCGTTGCGTTCTATGTGGTAAATCGCATCTTGAAGCTCATCACTAATTTCCAAAATGTTATTGCCATGTACAAAAGGCGCAAAATTTTCAAGTTTAAAACCTTCGGATTTTGGTTCTAAATACACCAAAGAATCAGCCTTATAATTCATAAGCATGGCTTGTCTAAAATAATTGAGACAAAATGCTAAAAACTTCTTTTGTGTTTCTCTTCCGGTTTTTGCAATCTCTTCACTCCAAGAAATTAAATCGTGAATAGCCGCTTTGTTTCCTCTGGCTTTAAAAGCCGAACGCACCCAAAGAATAAACCATTTTTCAAACTGAATGTCTTCACTATCTTGATAAATAAGATCGCAAGCCTTGTTGTAATTGCCATTAGCTTGATGCGCAATTTTAGTGGCAACTGCATTTTCAATATGATAGTTTCTCACCAAAGCTTCAGTAATTGCTTCTTCTGCTAGTGGAGGAAATGTTAGTATTTGACAACGCGAACGAATGGTGTTTATAATTTGTTCTTCGTCTTCTGCAATGAGAATGAAAATGGTTTTTTCTGGTGGCTCCTCAATGAGTTTTAAAAGCTTATTGGCAGCTGCAGTGTTCATTTTTTCAGCCATCCAAATTAGCATCACCTTATAACCTCCTTCGTAAGATTTTAATGAAAGGGACTTTACAATTTCAAAAGCTTCATCAACACCAATTTGCCCTTGTTTATTGTCCACACCCAATAATTTGTACCAATCAAACAGGTTGCCGTAAGGTTGCTGCTCTAACAGTTGTCTCCATTCTTCGAGATAAAAATTAGAAACAGGTTTACTTTTTACTTTATCACTTGTGGTAACCGGAAAAGCAAAGTGCAAATCGGGATGAGATACGTTCTTGAATTTTAGATTACAAGATTCATTTCCGCCAGTGTTTTCACCACCAGAGTTGCTACACAAAATGTATTGAGCATACGCTATGGCCATTGGCAAAGTGCCAGAACCTTCTGGTCCAACAAAAAGTTGCGCGTGTGCAATTCTACCTTGATCAACACTTGTTGTAAGGTGATTTTTAATGTGTTCTTGCCCTAAAACTTCAGAAAATAACATAAAGCAAAACTATGTAATTTTTTTATGCTTTCTAATCTTTATATTTGTTATTCAAAAC
>JASBSE010000052.1 GCA_030149115.1 Winogradskyella sp.
ATAAGCCTTAATATTTATTTTTGAATTAATGTTGGTTTTGTTGTCCTTCAATGTTCGGTCGTAAATCTTTATGATGCTTTTTGAACCAAAAAAATCCAGCAGTCCTGAATCAAAAGTCATTTCCAATTCTATATCTTCAAGATTGTCCAAATCGTAGAGGTCTTTAAATTTTTTAGAGGTGGTATTAATTTCGGTCTCCTTTGATTTTGGGTTTGAAAAAGGAAAAGCCATTACCATTATACTCGCTTCATCAGGTTTACAGCGATAGGTTGTGGTGTATTTATCGGTCGATTTTTTGTCACGATCAAACAATTCCGTAACCACCTCAATTTCATAGTATCCATTTTTCTTTATTGTTTCACCAGCTTCAAAAGTTTGTTTGTTTAGAAAAGAGCCTTCTTCATCAAAATTTTCTCGAACAACAACTCTACCCGAAATCTGCCCAATAAGCATTTCAGTTTGTCCAGTCATTGTGATACTGAATAAAGTGATTAGTACTATGAAGCCTTGTTTTCTCATATGTGATGCATTAATTTTTTTACCTCTTTCGCCATAATATCACTCAAATCTATTCCATTTGAAGAATGTGGGATGGTATTGCACGTCACTATTTTTTCCACTCCGGAATCCAATAAATCTTGATAGGCATTTCCTGAAAAAACGGCGTGAATACCGACGCAAATAGGTGGTTTCATTCCTGCCTTTTTAAGATGTTGTACGGTTTCAATCATTGTTCGGGCTGTGGAAATAATATCATCTACCAAAATGGGTGTAGCATCTTTATAGATATCCACATCGGGAACAGAGACTTCTACATCACGGTCACCGTGACGCACCTTTTGTAATACTGTAAATGGTGCTCCTGCATTTTTGGCGACTTCTGAAACCCATTGTTCACTTTCAGAATCGGGACCGATAAGTACTGGGTTTTCGATGTTTTCTTTTATCCATTCTGAAATGGCATCGGCAGCGTGAATCACTTTATTTGGAATTTGATACACTTCTCCCAACGAACTAATTCTGTGCAAGTGAGGGTCAACCGTGGTAATGCTATCGGCAAAACCTGAAATCAATTTTCCAAAGAAACCAGAAGTTACCCCTTCGCCTTCATTAAATACTTTGTCCTGCCTCATATATGCCAAATAGGGCGCTACCAAACAGGTGCACATTGCCCCTAATGATTTGGCAGTATGACTTAAAAAATAAAGGGGCAATAGTTTTTCGTCTGGTTCGTGCAAGGTGCATACCAGTACAACACATTTGTCTTTAACATCAGATAAGATACGTGTATAGGATTCCCCATCAGGGAATTTACGCAAAGTGGCTTTGCCCACTTCAGCATCCATTTTTGTAGCCATTAGTTCTGTGAGTTCTTCATTTCCGGGAAGACTGAATAATATTGTTTTCATAGTTTTTTAAATTATAGTTATGATGTCATTATGGTTGTTTTTATATTCCAGAGCATAGTTGAGTTCGCCTTTGGATTCAGCATATATGGTATATAACAATTGGTCTATTTCGATTTTTTCATTTAAATGGACATTCAAAAGAATCCCTGCCGATTTAGATTGTGGTGCTCCAGAAAGCTTGGCCAGTTTTGCAATTTTACGGTTATCAATTCGTTGCAAAACGCCTGACTTTTCAGCTTTAATTTCAATTTTATAAGGTGCTAAAACTGGTTTTGAAAA
>JASBSE010000395.1 GCA_030149115.1 Winogradskyella sp.
ATCGTGGTCAAAAACTTTGTACGTGATGTACAGGTTTGGATGCCTTCAAAAAAAGGAAATACAGCAGACTATAATTTATACTATAAATTCTCATTCAAAATACTGTTTGCAACACTAACAGACTTACCAGAACTTGTAGTATCGTATGATGGTACGTCAAAAGTTCTCACAAAGTCAGTTAAGGAAATTGAGGAAACAGAGTATATTAAGCGTTGTGTGTATGGTCAAAAAACCTTCAATTACCAAATGAACCTTGATACAGAGAACAAAGAAGACTTTTACAATAACATAGATTTTAGTCAAGCCTTCCCAATATTCAATTTACAATTGGCAAGAGCTTTAAACATACCTATTGAAGAACCCGACAGACCAAAGAACAGATACCAAAAATACGTAGCACTCATCACTACTTTTGCTAAAAACTACTTGTTTACAGAAGAATTTAAAGCCTTGTTTCCTTTTAAGCAAGATGCCTTTATAGATGTTCCTGGCAATCGCATCAATCACATTAACCCCAACTTGGGCTTATTAGAATTTGGTAAAGACCAATATGGTAACAAAAGAACCCATTTAGTGCCTAAAAAGGCAATGAACATTCTAAACCCTTACAGACGCCCAAGCAATCAAAATATCAAGATATTTTTCATTTGCCATACCTCACATAAAGATTATGTGTTGTCTTTCTATCAAAATTTAAAAGAAGGTGTAAATACTGAAAAGAAATATTATAAAGGATTGGAAGCCTATGTAAATATTAAGGCAACAGCTTCAAAAGAACATTTTATTGAGTTCACTAATGAAAATGACCCAATACCCGAAATAGTTGAACAGCTTGAAAGTTTAACTTTTGACCACGAAAATGTAAAGTATGCAGCATTTTATATAAGTCCTTTCGATAAGTTTACACCAGATCCTGACGATAGGGAAATTTACATCCGGATTAAAGAACTGTTTTTAAATGAAGGCATTGTAACCCAAGTGGTCGATTACGAAAAGATGATTATAAACATCCAAGACCAATACAATTTTCAGTTTTCATTACAAAATATGGCATTAGCTATTCACGCCAAATTAGGTGGCGCACCTTGGAAGCTGGCAGTAACCGATAAAAAAGAATTGGTAATTGGTGTAGGAGCATTTACCAATCAAGGCGAAAACAGAAGGTATATAGCAAGTGCATTTAGTTTTCAAAATAATGGATTGTTTAGAAATTTTGAATATTTCAACCAAAACGAAACAGAATTATTAGCAGGCAGCATATTAAAGGCAATTAGAGATTTTACATCAGTAGCTCAAGCAGATAAAGTAGTTATTCATTTTTATAAAGAAATGAGTTACGAAGAACTACAGCCAATTATTGATGGGATGAATAAACTAAAATTAGGAGTGCCTTTATATATTTTGAATATCAATAAAACTGAAGCAGAAGATATGATTGCTTACGATGTAAATTGGGGAGATAAATTGATGCCTGTAAGCGGTACATACATTCGTATAGGAGTAAATAAATTTTTGCTCTTTAATAATGCACGCTATCCAAGCGACCGTTTTTATTCAGATACAGATGGGTTTCCATTCCCAATTAAAATAAAAATAAGCAGTTCGGATGATGATGCTTTTGAGGATGTTGAGGTAATTGAAGAATTGTTAACCCAAGTCTATCAGTTTAGCAGATTGTATTGGAAATCATTACGCCAACAAAATGTGCCAATTACCATAAAATATCCTGAAATGGTAGCCCAAATAGCACCTCGTTTTGAAAACGGTGTTCCAGAGGATGCAAAAGATACCTTGTGGTTCTTATAATAGAAATCACTCTTTTCTTTGCACAACCATTGCATCCAATTATTTGTATATTTGTACATATTTATGAAAATATTCGTTTCCATATCAATGTCTATAGTGTTCCTTTTTCAAGGAATGAGCCTTGATTTGGACTTTTGTGGTTCAATTAGAGAAATGTCAAAAGTTATTAGCCATTTTCAAGATCATAAAGCTTATGGAGATTCTTTTATTGAATATGTATTTGAAGATTACATCGATAATGACACCAAAAGTGAAGAACATCATAATGATTCTGATGAACAGGGCATACCAGCGCATTCTCATCATCAGTGTTGCCAATCTGTACTGTTATATATTGCTAATGGCAAAATTTTCTCAATCAATCAATTAAATTTCGAGGAGAGAAAGCAAATTAATTCTCATAAAGAAACCATTAGTTCCAGATACTTGGAATCCCCTTTCCAACCCCCTCAAGTTTAGTTCAGTTTTTTAAGGATAACTATATCCTAACGTGATGCTTTTAGCTTCACAACATAAGCGCATTGTATCTAATGACATTGCGAAGTTTAAACTGAATTAACATTTTTTCCATGATTAACAAAATCATTTCATTTTCCATTAATAACAAGTTTATTATTGGACTCTTTATAGTGGCACTTATAGGTACAGGCATTTGGTCTATGGCTACTATAAATCTGGGTTCCGTACCCGATATTACCAACAACCAAGTACAAGTTATTACCGTTGCCCCAAATTTAGGCACTGAAGATATTGAGCAATTTGTTACCTATCCAGTAGAATTAGCAATGGCAAATCTTCCAGATGTAGTTGAATTACGTTCGGTATCTCGTTTTGGTTTATCAGTTGTTACCATTGTCTTTAAGGACGAGGCAGGCACTTATCTTCCACGGCAGTTAGTACAAGAAAAATTAACCGAAGTTGCTGAAGAAATTCCTGAAGGCTTCGGTACGCCATTCATGGCACCAATTACTACAGGTTTGGGTGAAATCTATCAATACACTTTAAAACTAAAAGAGGGCTATGAAGATAAATACGATGCAATGGCACTTCGTACCATACAAGATTGGATTGTAAAACGTCAAATGGCATTAGTACCAGGAGTGGTCGAGGTCAACGCTTTTGGTGGCTATGTCAAACAGTATGAAGTAGCAATAAATCCTGATAAATTAAAAAGCTTTGGGATTACTATGAATCAGGTTTTTGAAGCCCTAAAAGTGAACAACGCCAATACAGGGGGTGCTTATATCGAAAAAAACCACCAAGCAAATTTCATTCGTGGAGAAGGTTTGGCACGTAGTCTTGAAGATTTAGAAAGTACCGTTGTAACCACACAAAACGGAAGTCCTGTTTTAGTTAGAGATGTCGCAGAAAAAGTGGGATTTGGGAATCAGGTGCGTTATGGTGGATTTACCCAAGATGGACACGAAACAGTAGGTGGGCAAATACTGATGCTAAAAGGTGAAAGCCCAGGCAATGTAGTTGAAAATGTAGAGAAACGCATTGCCGAAATACAGAAGTCCCTACCAGAAGGCGTTTACATAGATACATTTTTAAGTAGAAGTGAACTTATTGGAAGAACCACGAGCACTGTTGAAAAAAACCTTATTGAGGGTTCATTGATTGTGATTTTTGTGCTTGTTCTGCTTTTGGGAAGTTTCCGTGGCGGATTAATAACAGCTTCGGTTATTCCATTATCATTATTATTTGCATTCATCTTGATGAAACAATTTGGGGTGTGGGCAAATTTAATGTCTTTGGGAGCAATAGATTTTGGTATCATCGTGGATGGCGCGGTAATTATAGTTGAAGGTATGGTATTTCACATCCATCAACGAATGAAGAAAACTAAAACCACCATTGGTCAATCAGAAATGGATGAAATTGCCTATGAATCGGCAAGCACCATGATGAATTCCGCATTTTTCGGTCAGCTTATTATCCTTATCGTATTTACACCGATTCTCTTTTTGACTGGTGTGGAAGGAAAAATGTTCCGTCCAATGGCATTTACTTTCGGATTTGCAGTTTTAGGAGCTATTATCCTTTGTCTTACTTATGTGCCAATGGTTTCTTCAATGTTCCTAAAACCTGCTAAAAATCAGAATGGTTGGTTTGCCAAATTTGAAAACAGGATTGATAAGTTCAGTGATAAGATAATGTCAGGGTTAAATAAGGCGTATGTACCTATACTCAATTTTGCACTTCGTTTTAGAGCTGGTGTCATTATTGGAGCAGTTGGGTTGTTATTGATTGCAGGATTTATTTTTAGTAATATGGGTGGCGAATTCATACCTAAATTTGATGAGGGCGACATTGCTTTTCAAGCGTTGATAAAACCAGGGAGCAGTCTTACAGAATCTATTGAAGCTTCAAAAAAACTTCAAAATTTAATTAATGAATTTCCCGAAGTAAAAACAGTGGTTTCAAGGATTGGTGTGGCTGAAATACCAACAGACCCAATGCCAATGGACATTGCCGATAGCTATATTATTCTTGAAAAGGATAAAAGCAAATGGACTTCGGCAGATAGTAAAGAAGAACTCATAGAAAAAATACAGGAGAAAATTTCAGTAGTTCCAGGCGTAAATTTCGTGTTTACACAACCCGTTGAACTTCGTTTTAATGAATTGCTTACAGGTGTTCGAGAGGACGTAGCCATTAAATTATATGGAGAAGATTTGAGCGTTTTGGCGGATAAAGTGCAGGAAATCGCAGCAGTTATTAGAACTGTTCCCGGAGCGGCTGACCTCAATGTGGAAGCTACAAGCGGTTTGCCACAAATGACCGTTGAATACAATCGTGCAAAAATGGCACAATATGGTGTAACCGTTGATAAACTCAATGATTATGTAAGTGCTGCCTTTGCAGGAGAAACAGCAGGTGTGATTTTTGAGGGAGAAAAACGCTTTGATGTTGTTATTCGGTTGGCAAAGGACTTCAGGCAAGATATCAATAGTCTTAAGAATTTGTATATCGATTTACCAAGTGGTGCACAAGTGCCACTAAAGGAAGTAGCTAACATAAGTTACAAACCTGGTCCAATGCAAATTTCAAGAGATAATACTTCGCGTCGTATTTCTGTAGGTGTCAATGTTCGTGGCCGTGATGTGAAATCCATGGTCGAGGAAATTCAACAAAAATTGGAAACGGAAGTAAAACTGCCACCGGGTTATTTTGTAACCTATGGTGGTTCATTTGAAAACTTGCAACGTGCATCAGACCGCTTGATGATTGTTGTGCCTATTGCTCTTTTTCTAATATTCATACTGCTTTATTTTGCCTTAAGCTCGTTCTCGCAGTCAGTAATGATTTATATGGCAGTGCCTCTGGCGGCTATTGGTGGAGTATTTGCTCTTTGGTTAAGGGGAATGCCTTTCAGTATTTCCGCAGGAGTCGGATTTATCGTGCTCTTTGGAGTAGCGGTTTTGAACGGGTTGGTACTGATTAACAAATTCAATGAATTAAAAGAAAGTGGAATGACAGACTTAAAAAAACGAATATACGAGGCAACACACGAACGGTTACGACCAATTTTGCTAACTGCAACGGCGGCTATTATGGGCTTTATCCCAATGGCAATTTCCACCTCTGGTGGTGCAGAAGTGCAGCGACCATTGGCAACAGTAGTAATTGGAGGATTGCTCACGGCCACATTTTTAACACTTGTAGTCCTTCCTGTATTGTATTATTGGTTGGAATCAAGAAAGGAACGAAACAATACTGATGGCGACGTAAGCTATATCAACAAATCCACGAACATAGCAACCGTATTGTTAATAGTTGGTAGTTTGATGACTTCTGGAACTGTGGTGGCTCAAGATATTAATAAAGGAGTTACTATTCCAAAAACATTGACGGTTGATGAAGCCATTGCAATGGCAAAAAAGAATTATCCATCACTTAAGGAAAGTGAAGCATTTATTGAACGGGAAAAGGCGATGAAAGGAACAAGTTTTGATTTGGGGAGCACCTCTTTATATACCGGTAGAGAAGACCAAGGGGTGCAACAAGGAATATTGCGTACGTATGGCGTACAACAGGGCAATATTGATTTGCTTTCTGGTTTTTCAAAAAACAAGTTCTATAAAGAACGGGTTAAATTGGGCGAAAAATTCTATGCTGTCAATGAGCAGCAATTGATTCGTAATGTGATGCAGGCGTATGACCTTATCAATTATAACAAAGCACAATTGCGTTTTGCGGAACAGTTGGACAGTGTTTATGCCAACTTTAGGACGGCTGCCGAATTGCGCTATGATACAGGGGAAACAGGCAAGCTGGAATTTATTGCGGCTTCTTCCGAATATCAGCAGATTCAAGTATTAAGGCAACAAGCCTATGATGATATTGAAATTGCAAAAAGAGCATTGAAGCAGTATTTGGGCATTGACCAAGAAATTGAAACTGTGAATTTGACCTATGAACCAATGGATTTTTTGGCCAATTTGGATTCGGCTTCCGCAGCCAATAATCCTTTGCTTCAATATGCTATGCAAAATGCCGAAGTAAGCAAAGCGAATATAGGTGTTGAAAAATCCGAGTTCCTACCAAAATTCAGCATAAGTTATGATAAATTGAAGTACAATGATGTGTCTGGCTTTAGCGCATATCAGGCCGGTATTAGCATACCGCTTTGGTTCTTTCCACAGAAATCAAGGGTAAAGGCTGCCAAGGCAGATGCTATGGTTGCCGAAAACCAGTATTTGGAACAGAAGGCAATAACTGAAAGTAGGGTTTCCCAACTTTTAAAATCTTTAGAAAAAACCCAAAAGACCCTTGATTATTATCAAGAAGGAGCTTTACTATTGGCCGAAGAACAGATTTCGACAGCTGAACTTGCTTCAAAAGAAGGCGAAATAGATTATGTGAATTATATCACGATCCTGAACAGTGCCATTCGTATAAAGCAGAGTCATTTACAATTTATAAATCAGTATAACCAACAAGCTATTGAGCTACAATATCAATTGGGCAATTTATAACCTTAAAAAAAGAGAAATGAAAAATATACTATTAGTAAGTACCGTATTATTTACACTTATGTTTATGAGCTGTAACGATGCCCAAAAATCTGAACTTGGGCATAACGAAGCTGAAGGCGTATCAAAAACTGAAGCTCGTGGCGAAGATGCACACGACGAAGGTGGTCACAGCGAGGAAGAAGGAGAAGAAGGTGGTCACAGCGAGGAAGAAGGAGTTGTAGAACTCACAAAGCAACAGGCCGAAACCATAGGTTTGGAAATGAAACCTCTTGAGGAACGAAATTTAGGGAACAACATTAAGGTAACAGGAACGCTGGAACTTTTCCCACAGGACAAGGCGAACATAAGTCCTTTTGTTGGTGGAAATGTGAGTTCCATAAAAGTTGTACCTGGAGATAACGTAATCAAAGGACAGGTACTTGCGTATATTGAGCATCCAGATATCATTGCAATGCAACAGGATTATCAGGAAAAAAATGATGAACTGGTCTTTTTGAAACAGGATTTTGAGCGCAAGCAGACCCTTTATGACAAAGGTGTTTCTTCAGGCAAGGAATTTCAGATGGCGCAGTCAAAATTTCGTTCTACAACATCCAGCGTCAATGGTCTGCGTTCCCAATTGAGATTGTTGAGCATAAACCCGGACAAGGTGGCTGAAGGCCAAATATATTCCGCAGTTCCCATTACTACGCCCATAAGTGGCTATGTGGATGAAGTAATGATTAG
>JASBSE010000396.1 GCA_030149115.1 Winogradskyella sp.
GTTGTAAAAATTCCAACTAATTTTAGACCACTTTTACCATTTACTGATGAAATTGAGAGTAAAAACACCTACATAAAACGCATATTTATAAGTGGTAACAATTGGGTAAAGTTTGATAAAGGCAATGGTTTTAAATCTAGCTTACTCGACAAAAATCTTTTTAATTACGGCATTGGCATAACCTATAAAACATTTAAAGATGAATAACCCTATTGGACTATACATTATGGCTGGCATGTATATTTTGGCAGGCCTTATGCACTTTGTTAAACCCAAAATGTATATGCGTATTATGCCAAGATATTTACCAAACCACAAGTTTCTTGTGCTACTGAGTGGTGTTGCCGAAATTGTTTTGGGAGTAGCTTTGTTATTCTCAGAAACCAAAGCCTTTGCCATTTATGGTATTATAGCAATGCTAGTTGTATTTCTCTTAGTTCATTTTTATATGTTATCTGGTAAAAAAGCTTCTGCAGGCATCCCAAAATGGATATTAATTTTAAGAATTCCGCTTCAATTTTTCTTGATGTATTGGGCTTGGATATATTTGAGTTAAAATGAGAAATATAATTTTTACCATATTATTTATTTTAACATTCCAGATAGCTTTCTCCAGTTGTGGACATTGTTTTCACTTGATTAAGGTTAACCTTTCATATACTAATGGCGATAATGAAATTGGCTATTTAAAATTCTATGATGAATACTCTATTCAAAATAATAATATAAGACCTACAATAAATACAAGCATAAAACATTTTTTTATTAAACAAACCGATTCTGTTGAAATAATAAGTAAATACTATAAGATTAAAGATTTACCTGAATTTATAAGTGCTAGCGATAAACGATCCGTAACCTTAAACAAAATCTCAGATATTCATCTAATAAGTTGGATGAATATTACTGGTAGCTTCAACATGCCAATCTTAGATGAAAAATCTATAAGTAAAATTTTAAATGCTACAGATATAGTATCAGAAATCAAGATTTTTGATGTACATGACGAAATATATGTTAAAACAAATGATTCTATAAGCGCAAGTGATTTCAAAACTTTTATAAGTAAAGCCTACAACAATTCAGATTTAAATAATTTTATGCTCAATGGTCTAAAGATTAATAAACGTAAAAACATTTATCCAACTAAGATTGATATTATAAACAGAATAAATGATTATTTAAAATCATTAGAAGATACAATTAGCTCTATTTCGGTAATAAACATAAATAAAAATATTAATTCCTATTTTCTTTCCTATAGAACTAATCTCGAGAAAAGAAAAAATTATGCACATTCAATATTAGATTATTTAATAACTAATAAGCCTCATAAAATCTATTCTTTTATAGAATCTAATGTTTCAAATAAACATATAAAAAAGACAATGTTAGATGAACTATCAAAAGACTCATCCATAATTGAGAAAACTATAAATTTTTGTTTATTTCATTATGGGGTTAATAAGAATCATTTGTTGATGGATTTATTTTATGAAACCCTAAAAAAAGAAGACATTATAGTTATTGTAAATTCTTGGGACTAGCATCTACTCTACCTCAAAATCAAAATAAGTTTTTGGAAAAGGCTCCCAACGCAATGTAAAATGCCACCACTCTTTTGGGTAATTTCTAAAATTATGTTTTAGCATTACACGTTGCAGCAATTGACGATTCTTTTTTTGGCTTTCAGTTATACTATCATAATCTACCCAAGACTGTTTACCAAAAAAATCATAAGGACTTCCCATATCTAATGGTTTACCTGTGCTACCATCTATAATTGTAAGGTCTACGGTACTACCTCTGCTATGACCAGAACGAGACGCAATATATTCTTCTTTAAATAAATTTCTTTTGGCAACATTAGGATAAAACTCGGACTTGTTAATCGTATCATTCAGTACTCTTGCCCATCTCATAAAATGATTAACTGCACGTTGCGGTCGGTAACCATCGTAAACTTTTAAGCACAAATTCTGCTGTTGTAGCTCATCTTGCACAAGCTTTAATTTTTCAGCAGTCTCTTTAGTTAAAATCAGGTTATTAGATTTATAACCATCAATAGTATCACCAACAAAATTATGAGTTGTAAAATATCTAAGTTCTACATCTAAATCTGGTATTACAGACTTAACGTACACAAATCCTTCTGGCAAATTTTGTTTCTGGTAAAAACCAAAGCACAAAAGACCCAAAGCAATTATTGATATGAGAATTTTATTTTTCATGACGATGCACTAATTTAGAGAAAAATTATCCTATGGACTTGTTTTCTGCAGAGAAACAACATTTTCTTTTACCTAATGCTGAACTCATCTATGTGCCTAATTTTTTCAATTATCCTGAATCTGATAACTATTTTAAAATTATAAAAGACCAAACCAACTGGCAACAAGATGATATTACAGTGTTTGGTAAAACATACAAGCAGCCAAGATTAACTGCTTTATACGGTGACACAAACCAAACTTACAGTTACTCTAACATAACAATGCATCCTGAAGCTTTTACTTCAAACCTTTTGGATATTAAATCTAAAGTTGAAAAATTCTCAGATGAAAAATTCAACACACTGTTAATTAATCTCTACAGAGATGGTAATGACAGCAATGGTTGGCATACAGATAATGAAAAAGAACTAGGGAAAAATCCAGTGATTGCCTCAGTAAGTTTTGGAGAGGAACGACCCTTTCACTTTAAACACCGAAGATTAAAAAACGAGCGACACAAACTTAATCTAGAACACGGAAGTTTACTCCTAATGAAAGGCGAAATGCAGCATTATTGGCTACATCAAATTGCTAAGACAAAAAAGAAAGTTGAGCCAAGAATAAACTTAACTTTTAGAAAACTTGTAAATGTATAAAAACAAAAAACCGGGTTCCCTCAAACCCGGTTTTTCTAATTTGCTTTTTTATTATGATAGTAGATTTAGGGTCTCTAAGTCAACATAACATAATGCAAATATTAATTAATTAATCCATTGAACTAAAAACTAAATTTTAGTACACTTCAAATATATAATTAGGTTTTAATTTCATCGCTTAAAAACACTATTAATCGATGAAATACACTTAATTTTAACATTTAAAGATAAAAATATGCATTTCGTCGATAAAATGCACACTAGCAAAAAGTAAAACTGTACTTGGTCATACAATAAAATCATTCTAAAAAAGTTGGAAAACTATACATAGAAAGTATTATCAATTAACTTTACTGAATAAATAAACAGATATGAAATATTATTTATTAGTCCTTAGCTTTTTATGGGCTTCGTTATCTTTTAGTCAAGAACCTAGATTTAAAATAGAAGAACTAACTATAACAAAATGGATTGATGGTACTTTATTAACTCCAATAGACGTTGATAAACCTAGTTTAGCAATAATTATTGCTGGCTCTGGTCCTACAGACCGTAATGGAAACCAAAATTTTCTTAAAAATAATTCTTTAAAGAAACTCGCCGAAAGCATATCTAATAAAGGTATTGCAAGCTTTAGATACGATAAACGTATAGTAAAACAAATAAGAAAAGGCAATGTAGATAAAAACTTAATGTTCGATGATTTTGTAAGTGATGCTGAAGATGTTATCAAGTACTTTAAAGAGAAAAAAGCCTACTCAAAAATATATGTTATAGGCCATAGCCAAGGAAGTTTGGTTGGTATGCTCGCTGCAAAAGATAATGCAGATGGCTTTATTTCATTGGCTGGTGCAGGTCAAAACATTGGAGATGTTATTGTAGATCAGGTTACCAACATGGCTCCTAAACTTGGTGAAGAAGCTCAAAAAGTAGTGGATAAACTAAAAAAAGGAGAAACCACCACAGAATATCCACAAGCACTAGCTTCGGTTTTTAGTATAGACATTCAACCATTTATGATTAACTGGATGCAATACAACCCTACCGATATTATCAGCGAATTAAAAATTCCTATACTTATTGTTAATGGTACAAAAGACCTTCAAGTATCAGAAGAAGAAGCACAATTATTAAAAGATGCTAGCGAAGCTGCTGAATTAAAAATTATTGAAAACATGAATCATGTCTTCTTTGAAATTAAAGGTGATGATTTAGAAAATTCAAAATCTTATAATGAAGCGTTTAGATTAATTTCACCAGAACTTATTGAAAGTATTGTTGAGTTTATAGGTTCTTAAAGCCTTAGATACTATAACCAAAATTAAAAAAGCATCTCAAAATTGAGATGCTTTTTTACTAACTAACCAACCAAAATGTAATGTCGCGATTTTGTAGTGTTGTTACGATTGTAACTATCGCTGTAACCATTACACTTAGTATATAGCAAACCACGTGCCAAACTCAATTTTTAAATTTTTTTCCTAAAAGTGTAACAAATATTTTGATTAATACACTAACCTTATATATCTTTATTATATCATTTTAATATCATATTGAAATTTTTAAATGATTAACCAATTAAATTTTAAATTATGAAAGAAGAAAAGATCATCGTCCCTGCAAATGGATACTTTATGTTGTTTGTATTTCTAGTAGTATTCTTTGGAAGCATAGCGACCATTGTTTCTTTAGAAACACCATTGCCAATAATTACCATTGTGTTGGCTCTTGTTATGGCATTTGGTTTTATAATGGTACAGCCTAACGGATCGCGTGTATTGCTGTTATTCGGTAAGTACGTTGGCACTATTAAAAAGAATGGTTTTTATTGGGTAAATCCGTTTTATACCAAAAAGAAAATCTCGTTAAGAGCAAGTAACTTTGATAGTGAGCGTCTCAAAGTAAATGACAAACTTGGTAACCCAGTAATGATTAGCACAATCTTAGTATGGCGTGTACAAGACACCTACAAAGCTGCTTTTGATGTAGACAACTACGAAAACTTTGTAAGAGTACAAACCGATGCTGCAGTGCGTAAACTGGCTAGCATGTATCCTTACGATAACTTTGCAGATGAAGGGCATGATGAAGACATTACTCTTCGCTCTAGTGTTAACGAAGTTAGTGAAGCCCTAGAAAAAGAAATTGATGAGCGTTTATCTATTGCTGGAATTGAAGTTTTAGAAGCTCGTATTGGCTACCTAGCTTATGCGCAAGAAATTGCAAATGCAATGCTAAAACGTCAGCAAGCAACCGCAATTGTGGCTGCCAGACATAAGATTGTACAAGGTGCTGTAAGTATGGTAGAAATGGCAATTGAAGAACTAAACAAAAATGAAATTGTTGAGCTAGATGAAGAACGTAAAGCTGCAATGGTAAGTAATCTTATGGTTGTACTTTGTGGAGACAAAGAGGCTGCTCCTGTAGTTAATACCGGAACTTTAAGTCATTAAGCATGAAAGAATATAAAGTTATAAAACCAAAACTTGGTTGGAAAAACCATACGGATCGATTAGAAGAAATTCTAAACAAGTACGCAAAAGAAGGTTGGCGATTGGCAGAAATCACACCAAACCAACATATGATATCGTTTATAGTTTTTGAACGTGACAAGAATAGATAATGCGAATTTTTAAAGAAGAACAACGATTTAACCAAACATGGATTATTGTACTTATTGCTGTGAGTGCAATAGTTCCTTTGTTTGTTATTACAAAAGAATATCTAGACAATCCAGAGTCTTTTTCAACTTTAGAATTTAT
>JASBSE010000397.1 GCA_030149115.1 Winogradskyella sp.
AAGCCACTTAATGAAATAAAACGCGAAGATTTATTCATTAAATGTTTTATCTCGCTGATGTCTTTTAAATAGTCTTCGTTGCTCATAATTTAAAGTACTTTGAGATACAAAGTAAAATAAATTATTTCAATTCAGCAAAACAATTTTAGAAGATATTAACTAAATTTATGTTCTAAGAATTAACTTATAACAATAATTATGGATTTAATCGAATTACTTTTAGCTGTTGCAAATATCTCAGGTGGAATATTATTAGGGCTAGCAACACTTGATAAATGGGATGGAGAGAGTAACTTTTTTAATAAAATTGCTGGTTTTTTAGCTCCGTTTCAGACAGCAATAGGACTTGGTTTAATAGTATTAGCTATTCTAGAGTTTTGGGATGGATTGTTATATAACATAGCTAGTATACTTGGTGGTATATTATTATTAACTCATGCCTTTGGCAAAGTACCGTCTTTGGAGCCTAGTCTTAGAAAATTATCAGCTAAATTAATGCCTTTTAAGGCTATAATTGGTATTGGTTTAATTGTTGTTGGAATTATTCAGTTGTTTTAATTGAATCCTGCCGAAGCCTATATTTTAAAACAAGACGAGCCTTACAAAACTATTTTGTTACAGCTTCAAGCTATAATAGAGGCAGTTTTACCTAATGCAGAATTACTTTACAAATGGCGAATCCCGTTTTACTATAATGACGGTATTCCTATATGCTTTCTTAATAAATCCAAAGACTATGTAGATTTTGCCTTTTGGCATTTTGAGAAATTAGAAAAGCATAATGAATATTTTATAGATGCTAACAGAAAATCCATACGATCTCTTCGGTTTAAATCTGTTGAAGATATTAATGATGAGGTTGTTGTCTATGTACTACAAAAGCAATTAGAAATCAATACTAATCCGTTTAAGCTCATTCTGGGTAAGAAAAAAACTTAAATTTTCTTCATTTTAGCTTTTTAACAGCTCTACTCAATTTTCTGTTTAGATTGATACTAAGACTAAGTCTATGGTTTGAAATACCACTTATTGAGTTTTTAAAACTAATACCATAACCATAGGTAAGATTGAACATTCCACCAATGCTTGCGCCAAATTCTGGTAAAATTCTAAATTCAGATTCATTATTTTGATAGTAATTAAGAGCAGATAATCTTATTGAAAAGAAAGTTATTGAAATCTCATAGCCTAATTTTGGTGCAATTATAAAATCTTCGTTGCTCTTTAAATTGGTTTCAAAGCCAACTCTAAACCCTTCAAATCCCACAATGGGAAGGATCTTGGGTGGGAAATTTGCACTGACTTTGCCAACGGAAATATTAAATTCGGTAAATATTTCTTTTTGAATAAGAACGCCAGGAGAAAAAACAAATTCTATTTTTTCAGGTTCTTTTGATAATTGAGTTTCACCCGATTGAGAAAAACTCTGACTACTTAAAAATATAAAAATGATTAAAAAAATACGTTTAATCATCATTATAAGCTAGTCACTACTTTACGAATCTTTGTTAGGTTGGTTAATAAGCCTTCAAGATTATCTAAATGTAACATGTTTGCTCCGTCACTTTTAGCATTAGCAGGATCAAAATGTGTTTCTATAAATAGACCATCTACATTATTAACTACACCCGCTCTGGCAATAGTTTCAATCATATCTGGTCTGCCACCAGTAACTCCAACACTTTGGTTAGGCTGTTGTAGTGAATGCGTAACATCTAAAACTGTAGGTGCATATTGACGCATGGTTGGTATGCCTCTAAAATCTACAATCATGTCTTGGTAGCCAAACATAGTCCCTCTATCTGTAATCCAAGCTTTATCACTGCCAGAGTCCTTTACTTTTTGTATAGCATGTTTCATAGATTCTGGACTCATAAACTGTCCTTTCTTCAGATTAACCACTTTACCAGTTTCAGCAGCCGCGACTACTAAATCCGTTTGTCTCACTAAAAAAGCAGGAATTTGTAAAACATCAACATACTCAGCTGCCTTTTCTGCATCAGATACTTCGTGGATATCAGTTACAGTTGGGATATCAAAAGTTTCAGAAACTTTCTTAAGAATTTTTAGAGCTTTTTCATCTCCAATTCCAGTAAAACTATCAATTCTACTTCGGTTGGCTTTTTTAAAACTACCTTTAAAAACGTATGGAATTTGTAGCTTATCTGTAATAGAAACTACCTTTTCTGCAATGCGTAGCGCCATGTCTTCTCCTTCAATAGCGCAAGGGCCACAAAGCAAAAAGAAATTGTTAGAATCTGTGTGTTTTAATTTAGGAACTGTTATCAAAGCTTAAGACTTAATTGTTAAGTCGCAAAGATAACATTTTAAAATACCTTTTTAATACTATTTCTTATAATCCAAAGTGACATTATAAAGTTTCCAAAAACCAGTGCACCACCATAAAAAAGCAAACGCTTGGCGGATTCAGACCAATTCATAATGTTAAGTAAGTTAAAGAAATAGGCAACAATCATATAAGAGGATAAGCAAACGAATACAATTCCTAAAGAGAAATTTAACTCTCTATTAGGCTTAATCAGTTGCCATAAAAAGGGAATACCAAACAATAATATTGGATAAGCAGAAATTCCTTCACTTCTATTAATAACAGTAAACCAATAGGCTACTATACTAATAAAATAGAGGTATGGAATAAACTTGGTGTATTTGCTAATTGCATTCATCTGTTTTAAAATATTAGGGTTCAGACGTAAACAGCCCAATTAGCGGTTGATTTTGAAGGCTTTTACTATTAATCAAATTTAATAACGACAAGATACAAACTGAAATTGTCTCATTTTTAAAATATAACATATAATTAACGATTTGAAAGGAATATGATGTACCTTTGCGCGCTTAAAATCAGCATCAGTTATGACGAAGATTAAAAACATTGCAATTATTGCACACGTAGACCACGGAAAAACTACCTTGGTTGATAAGATTATGTACCATTGTCAGTTGTTTCGTGAAAACGAAAACACAGGAGATTTAATTCTCGATAACAATGATTTAGAACGTGAAAGAGGTATTACAATTACTTCTAAGAACGTTTCTGTGGTTTATAAG
>JASBSE010000613.1 GCA_030149115.1 Winogradskyella sp.
AATACGATTGTTGTAATGGAACTAATAAGGTTTTTGACAAGCGGTTTAACAAGCACTACACTTGCCCAAAATGCACAGGCTTAATCGAAGAACTAACGTATTATTGCGGGGAACTGGTTATAACAACAAAAAACCTAAGAAATTATAGGTATAAAGGCTTATAAATACTAATTATAAGGAATAAAGCTTATGACGGAGGATTATTACAATAAGTATGGTTGTGTAAAAAACAACACTATCTATAGGTGCTCTTATTGTGGAGCTAAACCAAAAGCTAAATGTGGTTTTTCAAAAGAAAAACAAACTAAGAACCGTTCCTAAAAAAACACCGCCCCTAACACAGCGCCAATAACACCAAAAATCATAGCCCAAGTCCACTTCTTGTTTTTCTGAATACTGATTTGGGCATCTTTATATCTGATAATCGATTCTTGTGCCTCAATAGTCTGTGCATTGTTTGAAACGATTTTTTTATAAGCGGGTAGTGTTTCCTTTTCGTATCTATCAATAATCCTATCTTTTAAAGTTAAAATACTATCTTTAAGGCTTAATTCCCGCTCGTATTGAACGATAACACTATCTCGGTTAATAGAGTACCGATACAGCTTGTAGAATTCATTTAAACGCTCGTAGCTAATTTCTCTCGAACCAGTAATTGTCTGCGATACTGTCAAGTTCGGAATAACTAAAAACAGCATCCCTAAGAGCAGCATTTTCCCTTTGTAGCCTAAGTCTAAGCGACCTTTCGTATCTGTATTCATTTTCAAAGGTTTTAATTTCTTGTTTGTCCTCTTGGGTCTCTCGTAAACTGGAGTCTATAATTTGCTGTAGATCCGCGTTAGCAGCTTGTAAAGAATCCACCTCCGCCTCTTTCTTTTGTATCTCGTCTTTAATCAGTTTAGCTCCTATACCTTGTCCACTTATGCCAGCCACGAAAAGAACCAACAAAAGTATTGCTACTAAATGCCATACTTTTATTTTAACTTGCTTGTCCATTAATTTTATTTTTAAACTTTAACATCAAAGCGTATGCGCTGTTACTTATCTCGTAGGTGTATTCGCAAGCATCACATTCCATAAGCCTTTTAATAGTTCCCTTGGCTGTAACGTTGTTTTTAACTAGCGTTGCGTGTTCATTGCCACA
>JASBSE010000403.1 GCA_030149115.1 Winogradskyella sp.
CTTTTCTTTAAATGAAAAATTAAGGATAAAGTGAGCAAATTGTTTTTATTGAAGAAAAAATTAGTAAAGTCATTTTTAAATTCGCCTCCACTTTCGGGTTTATATGTCCATCTATTATGTGCCATAATATTCGTTTGTAAAGCTAAAGACCACCGAGCAGCTAACATTAACTGAAATCCAGCCACCAAGGCAACGTTAATTCTTGTAATATCAGTTGTAAAACCGTTGAATTTCTCGCTACCAAAACCATAGCCACCAAGCAACCCATAAATTAAACGGACTTCATTCAATGCCGATATGGTTTGAAACATCATTAGACCTAGCTGAAAACCAAATAAATTTTGTGTTTGATCACCAATACTTGCCCCATTATAATCAATGCCTAAAGAGCCATATAGAGCAGAGCGCTGAAAAAGTTTTAACCTGTAATAATAAGCTGCTTGTAAGCACCATAATGTTTCATCTTCACCCAACCCCAAACCAGCACCAACACCTAACATCTGCATTGCAAATCCAATGTCGTTTGGGCTGACATGTTCATTGAACTTTTCACTAAGTTCAAGTCGGTTTTCCAATTGAGTTCTAAAATCTTCAAGTATAGACTCTGTATCTAGGGTAATGAAATCTCCCGAAGTTATCTCCTTTTTATCTAGATTAAAGTCAGTAAACTGTTCTGATTGGGCATTGAGTTTTGTGCATATAAGCAGTATAGTTACACCTAATACACATGAGAGTTTTGTTTTCATAATACATGGTTTTAAATTGATATCAGTAAAACTAGGAGAAGAGGACCCTTAAGGGCAATACCAGAGTTCAGGTATATTTGACTTTGTATAAAAATATAGAGGCTTTTATATATATAAAAGCCTCTACCCTCAAGATAATAATCAATTTAAAACATACATCTTGATGATTTTTTATCATGAGATTGATTAATAGCAAAAGATAAAACTAAGCCTGAAAAAGAATTAATTCAATACCAGAATTCAGGTAGATTTAACATTAGGAAAAACAATATTTATAGAAGTACCTTTGCCTATTACCGAATCAATCTCTAGGGCTCCTCCAATTTGATTGATTCTCGATGTCATGTTTTTCAGTCCCAAACCAAGACTCGTATTATTCAAATTAAAACCGTTTCCATTATCTTCTATAATAATACTCGAATAGTCTTCATGACCTACAAGCTGAATATTTATGTGCATTGCATCGGCATGTTTAATAATGTTATTTATGGCTTCTTGTAGTACACGATACAGTTGTGTTTCTAGATTTTCGTCGAGTTGTTTCGGAAAATTGTAACTGCTAAAGTCTAGGGTAATCGATGTTTGTTTAGATAGGCTATTTGCTAAATCTGAAGCAGCATGTTCAAAACCAATAAAGGTTAAATCCGAAGGGGATACTTCATGGGACAAGTTTCTTACATCATTACAAATGGTGTCAATGGTATCATTTATAGTATTGTCTTTGAGTTTTTCGGAAATAAAACGCTTTAGATAACCCAATTGACTGCCAATATTATCGTGTAATTCTTTACTGATACGTTTTCTTACTTTATCTTCTCCTTGTATAAAAGCAGTAAGGTTCTTTTTTTCTTCGACAATGAGTTTTTCTGATAAAGAATTGCGTTCATCATATATACCCTTTACCATATAGATTATTGTAAAGGTTAGAAAGATAATTTCTAAAAATGACGAATAAAAGAGAATAGGTAATCCATAGATCATGGTGTTTATAAGACCATAACTATGATAAAGGATTGTAGTACACACTCCAATTATCATGAACAAATAAGCAAAGGCAAAAAGAGAAGACCTTTTAAAATTAGTCTTAAAATATTTTACAATTTCTATAACAACCAGTACGAGCATTACTATAAAAAGGGCGTACCAAAGATTCATGAATACTTGAATATATTTCTCGAAAACA
>JASBSE010000620.1 GCA_030149115.1 Winogradskyella sp.
TGGATCTTGAGCACCTAAAATAAATGTTTCTTGAGTACTTAAATCAAATGTTGCAAAACCATCATTACTAGCATCATCACAAGCTTCCATATCTGCAGGCTGGTTAGCTATTGCTCTAGGATTTACAATTAAATTAAATACTGGGTTTGCCGAGGCATTGTAACAATTAGAATCCCCTATACTTTCTACCCTTACGTAAATTGGTTCAGGATTCCCACCATTGGTATATAAATCTGGTAAAGCTCCTGTACCGTTATCAGCTTCTGCAAAACTTAAATGATATGTAACATTAAAGTCTGCAGCAGCCTGCGCGCCTAAAATCCCAAGAGTTTGTGTGCTAAGATCAAACTCTTCTACACCATCATTGGATACATCATCACATAACTCTAAATCTGGAACAGGATTAATATTTGGTTGTCCAGCAACATTTAATGTAAAAGATAATACTTCATAACAGCCAGAATCTAAATATTCAACTCTGATATAAATGATTTCACCATCCGTTCCTGAATAGGAATTCAAACCAGCTATAGCACCAACATCTAAATCTGCATCTGATTGTGAATTATGATAAGTAACTACCAAATCACCTGCATTTGTTGCACTTGCTAAAACAACCGCTGTATTTGTTTCTAAATCGAAAATATATGGTGGAGTACCTGAATCACATACGAATAAATCGTTAGGTGTTTCTGTAACTATTTCAGGTAATACCTCTATACATACTTCTTGAGTATATTCACAACCAAAATCATCTGAAGCTCTGTAGGTATAACAAAACTCTCCTGCTGTAGGAGGTGTTACTGTAATAATATTTCCGTTTGTATTGGTTATAGTTGGATCAGCATCCCAATCTTCACTTACAACTGTATTTGATGGAGGAACTAATGAAGGGTCAAAATTTAAATTCCAAGAAAATAAAGTTCCATCATCAGCTGCCCATGAATCAATTATAATAAAAGTCCAATCCCCATTCAAAGGAGAACCTAGTAAATTATCAAATGAAGATGATGGTAACGCCGCATAAGTACCTGCTGGTATATCCGTACCAACGGCAGCAGCATCATCTAATGTTTGAGTAGCTGTTGGAGAGAAACAATATTGAAATCCGGTACCTGGATTACCATTATCAGCCTCATCAGGAATACCCAAGCTGTCACCTGGGTCAGTACCATCACCATATTCTAAGAACAGAACTTGAGCTCCGTTTGGAGCTTGTAAAATTATTGAAAGATCACCCATAAAGGAATGCTCCATAACGGCACAGAAATCTGTAATTTGAGTAATATCTGTTAAAACCTGACCAGGCCCATAACAATCTACAGTAATAGTAGAGGAATAAGATGTATCTTGACCTGTTGAAGGTGTATCCTCTAACCATGTTTGATCAAAAATTTCCGGAGCACAATCTTCAAATTGAGGTATTGTTGCTACTCCAGTAATAGTAGTAGATTCGCCAAAACAGATAGTTACATCTGTAGCTTCAGTTCCTGTAAAATCTATTTCTGGAGACACTCTAACAACCTGACTGATTGCATTAGTACTAGAACAGCCTAAGGGATTTGTATCTGTTACCACTAAATCTACAACAAAAATACCTGGCTCATTATAGGTTGCAACAACACTTTGTCCTGTAGCTGTTGTAGAATTCCCGAAATCCCATTCATAAGTCGCATTAGGATCGTCATTTGCCGAAAAAATTGCACTACCATTAAACGTTACATCACCTCCTGCACATATAAGCACTTCTCCATCTGCATTAACATCTGGTACTGTAGAATCTAATTGAGCAGTTATGTCTTGACATGGTGTTCTACACGAAATATTTGCAACCCAACCACTAGCATTAGCAGAAGCATTTGATACAAACTGAACTGTAATACAACCCGAAGCATTAGCATCAGAAGCTTCAACTAAGCCTGGGTTATTAGCACCAGAAAAATCTCCTATGGGTGGAGCTGTTGTATCATCACCATCATATACTGTGATAATATCTGCATTAAGTTGTGTATTGAACTCTATAAATTCTAACTGTATTTTTTGCCCTGGATTTTCTGGGCAGATAGTTAGCACAAAATTTTCGTCATTTCCATAATTTGCAAACTCACCACCAGAATCATAAAAAACGCCACCACACTGGCTTACAGTGGCTGTTTGCATCGTAATATCTTGAGCTATCAATACTGAAGATATAGTTAAAATAAAAAATGTAAATAAATACTTCATATATTGAAATTTATTGATATTGTGATTTTATTATAATATAAGTGTTGGTACCATCTACACGGTACATCCCTCCATTTTTAGTAAATAAATTAAAATTATACTTGAGAGGATTAAAGTTATTGGAATCAAAATTATCATCCCTTTTTAAATCCTTTACAAATGCCGTGTTCAAAGGGATTTTAGACAACAACACATATGGCTTCTTATTTTCTTCTTCGCCAATCTTTTTAATCTCAACTCTATTTCTCAGTAAATGCTTAATCGCTTTCAATCGGTGGGAATCATTGTAAACGTATTTCTCAGCATACTCACCATAAACCTCATCTATCTGAAGCTTTTCTTTAGATGTTAATGGTAAATTTACATTGTCCTTAAACTTGATAACTTTTTGAGAAACTTTATTACTATTCTTTTGCCCAAATGAAGATAGCGGCAGTAGAATTAAAAAGAAAATTGTAAAAATTTTTTTCATGGCTTAACCTTATTTTAAAGTTTGGAAAATTAAGAAAATTTTATAAAAACAGTTGTTAAATCCTTAATGATATTAACATTTTAACGGTTTTAGATATATAACAGGTATAATTGTAAAACTCCTACCATTATCATCCTATTTTTATTACGTATCTTTGCAACTTCCTTTTAAAGATTGATTAATAATTATTTAACCATGAAAATCGATAACGATTTTAACGATATAGATGCTTTAGGCGATAACCACATAGGTTCATCGAGCGATACTCCTATGAGAGATGATGCTTTTAAACTCTCAAAACAGGAAAAAATAGATATTATTAAAGATGATGTAAGGCACATTATGGAAACCCTAGGACTAGATCTTACTGATGACAGTTTACAAGGCACACCAAACCGTGTTGCAAAAATGTTTGTGAATGAAATTTTTGGAGGATTAGATCCTGAAAAAAAACCGAGCGCATCGACTTTTGATAATAAGTATAAATATGGCGAAATGCTTGTAGAGAAAAACATTACTGTTTACTCTACTTGCGAACATCACTTATTACCTATTGTAGGAAGAGCTCATGTCGCTTATATTTCTAACGGTACTGTAGTTGGTCTTTCTAAAATGAATAGAATTGTAGACTATTACGCCAAACGTCCACAAGTACAAGAACGATTAACCATACAAATTGTAAAAGAATTACAAGAAGTTTTAGGAACTGAAGACGTTGCTTGCGTTATAGATGCTAAGCATTTGTGTGTAAACTCTCGTGGAATAAGAGATATTGAAAGTAGTACAGTAACTTCTGAGTTTGGTGGAAAATTTAAAGAAAAAGAAACCCGAAGAGAATTCCTAGATTATATACAACTAGACACACAGTTTTAGTTTGCTTAATCTTTCTTTGTTCTTTAGTTTTGTTTAAACATTTTTTGAATTATTCAGCATGCCATTATACGATACCCAAACTATAAAAATATACAACTCATTATCTGGCGAAAAAGAAGTCTTTAAACCAATTAACGAAGGTTACGTTGGCATGTATGTATGTGGGCCAACAGTATATAGCAATGTACACTTAGGAAACGTAAGAACCTTTATGTCTTTTGATGTTATTTTTAGATACCTAAAGCATCTTGGTTATAAAGTAAGATACGTAAGAAATATTACAGATGCAGGACATTTAGAAAATGATGCCGATGAAGGTGAAGATCGTATTGCAAAAAAAGCAAGACTAGAAGCTATAGAACCTATGGAAGTTGTACAGCGATATACAGTAGACTTTCATAACATCTTAAATAAATTCAACTTTTTACCACCAAGTATAGAGCCAACAGCAACAGGCCACATTATTGAGCAAATAGAGCTT
>JASBSE010000408.1 GCA_030149115.1 Winogradskyella sp.
ATTTTCTGAAAACCATTTTTGATGTTTTAAACGTAATTAAGGTGCCTTTTCCAGCATTGGAATTAAATAGTAAAGGACGTTTAAAGATGCATTATATCTACTATTGATAACTTTTAACAAACCTTAACATGTTGATTTTCAATATTTAATTAAAATTCGTATATTTGCACGCGATTTTGATAAAAGCTTATGGGGAAAGTTTTATCAGTTAAAAATTGGCTGTTATGATAAAAAATAGCGTTAAGAATTACTTGTTGCCATTTTCAATTTGTATAGTAGTTGCATTGGCACTGTACCCAAATTCCACCTTAAATACAGACTTGTATTCTACAGATGGATTAGATTTAAACTACAATTTCAAGTCTGATTTAGCTATGGCTGAAGGATCAGATTTATCTAAACCAGATATTTTTACTCCTCACCTAGGAAAGTCTTTTGAAGGTTTTAAAGAAGCTTTAGCTTTTAAAGAATCCAGAGGTGATTATTTTACAGTAAATACATTAGGTTATTTAGGTAAATATCAGTTTGGTGCTGAAACTTTAAAGTTAATAGGAATCTACAATCCAAACCACTTTTTATATAACCCGGAATTACAAGAAAAAGCATTTATGGCTAACGCATCTCGTAATAAATGGATTTTGAGAAAGGACATTAAACGTTTTGAAGGAAAATTTATAGCAGGTGTAAAAGTAACAGAGTCTGGTATTTTAGCGGCAGCGCATTTAGCTGGTCCTGGTACTGTGAAAAAGTTTTTGCGTAGCTATGGAGGTTATAATCTTTCTGATGCTTATGGCTCTACAGTAAAGTACTACATGAAAAAGTTTTCAGGTTACGATACAACTATCGTAAAGCCAAATAAAAAAGCAAAAGCAAGAATCTAACCTTTTTGAATAATAAAGATTGCAGGCCTTTTGTGTAGGTCTTCTTTATTGTGTTTCCAATCCTTTGCAGGTCGAGTTTTTATAAATTCACTTGGTAGTGTAAGATCACAAGCAACGCATACTCTTGTGTCTGGATGTAAAACATTTGCCAAATCCTCTAACATTTTCATGTTTCTGTAAGGAGTTTCTATAAATATTTGAGCTTGGTTGTGTTCCGAAGATAAACGTTCTAAGCTTTTTAGTTTAGATTTTCTTTCGGCTTTATCTATTGGCAAATAGCCGTTAAAGCAAAAGCTTTGTCCATTCATTCCAGAAGCCATTAAAGCTAATATTATAGAGGAAGGACCGACTAAGGGAACAACTTTTATATCCATACTATGAGCCAAACTTACAATATCAGAGCCTGGATCAGCAATTGCAGGGCAGCCAGCTTCAGAAAGTAATCCAATGGTGTGGCCTTCCAAACATGGGTTTAAAAACGTATTGCGTTCCTCTTCAGTTGTGTACTTGTTAAGTACACTCAGTCTAAGTGAAGGCTGTGACTTACTTGGGGAAATACGTTTTATAAACCTTCGTGCGGTTTTTTCGTTTTCAACAATATAATAGTCAATGTCTTCAATTACTTTTTTGATAGAAATAGGTAGAACCTCTAGAGGAGGGTTGTCTCCTAATCGAGTTGGAATAAGATAGAGTTGGCCTTTTGAGCTTGTCATTTTAATTTATCACGAATTTTTTAGTGACTTTTTTACCGTTTTCAGACTTAACTTTTAAGATGTAAAATCCGCTTTTAAGATCTGAAACATTTATGCTTGTAAAGGTATCATTATTATCCTTTAAAATAGACTTTATTAACTTTCCTTGTACATCATAAATATCAATTGTAGTTGAATCGCCTGAAATGCTATCAGGAAAGTTTAAATTTAAATTAGTATTAGCAGGATTAGGGTATATCGATAAAGAATTTTGCGTGTTATCATCAATACTAAGTAGTGAATCTGTAACCTTATAAATAGTGCCACCAAGACCAGATACATAAAGTTCTCCATTTATATCTTCACCAAAGGCTACCCAGTT
>JASBSE010000409.1 GCA_030149115.1 Winogradskyella sp.
ATATTCTATGAGTGAATCTAAAAAATATGCTGTATTTGGTGCAGGAAGTTGGGCAACAGCCATTGTAAAAATGCTTTGCGAAAACTTAGATGAAGTAGGCTGGTACATGCGTAGCGTTTACACCAAAGAACACATATTAAAAGAACAGCATAACCCTAGTTATTTAAGCTCTGTAGAGTTTCATACAGAGCAGTTAAAACTAAGTAATGACATTAATGAAATTGCTGAATGGGCAGACGTCCTCATTTTCGCAATTCCATCAGCCTTTATGCATTCTGAGTTAGAAAAACTCACTACAGATATCAGTAATAAAATTATCGTTTCTGCGGTAAAAGGAATCATTCCAGAATCCGGATTATTGGTTGGAGAGCATTTTCATGATATTTATAATATTCCTTTTGAAAATATTGCTGTAATTGCTGGTCCTTGCCACGCTGAGGAAGTTGCTTTAGAGCGTTTATCATATCTTACAATTTCTTGTGCAGATGCTGTTAAAGCAAAAGCTATTGCTAAAAATCTATCTAGCGATTATATAAAAACCAAAATTAGCGACGATATTATTGGTGTAGAATATGCTGTAATGCTGAAAAACATTTACGCTATTGCTGCAGGAATTGCTCATGGATTGGGTTATGGAGATAATTTCCAAAGCGTATTGATGAGTAATTCTATTCGTGAAATGAAACGTTTTATTAAGAAAATGCATAAGATGAAACGTAACATTAACAACTCTGCGTATTTAGGTGATTTGCTGGTAACTGGTTATTCTGTTTTCTCTCGAAACCGAATGTTTGGTAATATGATTGGTAAAGGCTACACCGTAAAATCTGCACAGATGGAAATGAATATGGTGGCTGAAGGCTATTATGCTACAAAAAGTGCTTTTGAACTCAACAAAAAGAACAATAAGAAAACGCGTTTGCCTATTATTAACGCAGTTTACGAAGTGCTTTACGAGAATAAAAACCCTAAAAAGGTGTTTCAGAAACTGACTGAGAAGTTAGACTAATAAATTTCTGCGAATGCAGGAATTTTATTTTACCAAAACACCCTTCAACTGCATTAAAGGAATTGTTTGAAGTGCCTTTTCGTTAATGGTGTTTTTTCTGAATAAATACGTTTTATCAAACATCTGATTATCATCAAAAAAAGTAATTTTAAACGAGTTGTTAAGTTCTAAAACCTTTTTTTGTAAAAACTCAATCTTGGCATAACTACGCGCTGGTAATTTTGCAAGTGTATGACGCATAGGAGGTGTCATTTTTGTGTCGTTATAGCCTTGTGAAACAATAAGGACAGTGTCTAAATCTTTATCTGAATTGTTTATGATATAAGCGTTCCAATCTAGAGTTTTATACTCTATATGTTGTTCTTGTACTACAGCTACATAAACGTCTTTTACTTCAGGAATAGTGATGTCTTTTTTCATGTTGCAAAAATAGCAAACTATTCAAAATATGTATTCTTGTAATCAGAAACCGAAATACCTTTTAAGCTATACACCACAAAATGATTTAGCAATTCCTCATTGGTGTATATTTCCATAAGATTATTGTTTCTTAGGGCTACTTCTTCAAAACGTTTAAAGTATAGGCTACAGAATAAACTTAAGTTAACTTCACGTCTAATAGTACCATTTTTACTAGCCTTTTCCAATAAACCATAAATTGTTTGATTAACGATTTCATTTCTGAAATCATCAAATATTTCATTGGCCTTTGGGTAGTACTTTTTTAAACCGAAAATAAATGAAGGCTTAAAATGTTTTAAGTTTTCAAAACCTTTCTTGTAGATTAGAATAATACAAGTTATGGGATCGTCATTATGAGATTTTAATATCGCATTAACATCATCTCGAAATTCATCCAATAGAAAAGCTACACTTTCTACAACCAAATGCTCTTTACTTCTAAAATGCTTATAAATGGTTTTTTTAGAAATACCAATTGAGCTGGCTAGTTCGTCTAAGGTATAACGCTTACTACCAAACTTTGTAAAACTGTCTATAGCAGTTTTCATCAACTCGCATTTGTCTATCATTATTCTTGTATTTATATACTATTCTACAGGTATTGATAATAGCGGAATATTCATTCCAGAAGCCATTACTCTGGTTTTGCTTTTATGAACAATGGATTCCCAAAACCCGTATTTTTTCGGAATCATTACTAATAAATCGGCATTAGAGGCTTTAATTTCTTTCTCTATTTCCTCAATAACAGCATTAGATTTTACATTTTTATAAATGTGTGTAATAGGCTCTAACTCGTTATCAATATGTTGTAGCGCATCGCCTTTAGTTAATAATTCGTTTATCTTATTTTCAACATGAAATATAGTGACCTTAGATTGTAATAGCATAGCAATCCGTCTAAGTCTTGCTAATGATTTTAGCGGTATAGCCTCCATTAAATCACATGCAAAGAGTACATTTTTAATTTCAGAAAATTGAGCTTTTAATGGCACAGCAAGCACAGGAAACTTTCTCATACTAATCAAGGTTGTAGTTGGGTTTCCTAATAAGTTTTGTTCCATAGATTTTGGAGACATGCCCATAACCAATAAACGAGAATTATTCTCTTTCATAAGATGTTCTATCTCTTGCTCTAAATCAACATACTTACATTCGTACTCAACATCAATATCAAATGCCTTAGATAGGTTTAGTGCTTGATCCTTTAATTTGTCACTATTTTTCTTAATTAAGCCATCCATGGATTTTACAGTTAACCTAGAGTTAGCAGCATGCACAGGTAGCCTAAAGGCATTAAATAATATCAATTTTGAATTGAATACCTGAGCAAGTGAAGCTGCA
>JASBSE010000622.1 GCA_030149115.1 Winogradskyella sp.
ATCCGTATTCTAATGAAGTGATTGAGCGCTACGATAGATTAAACATTTATCCAGCAAACATGTTTGTAACCTCACCTGATGTGCTGCAAAATGCCATTAGAGACATACAAGATGATTTAGTAAAACAACACGATTATTTTAAAGATATAGGTAAGCATCTGGAAGCTAAACGTCTTAAAGAACGAACTGAGTTTGACCTTGAGATGATTCGTGAGTTAGGCTACTGCTCTGGTATCGAGAACTATTCGAGATATTTAGATGGCAGAGCTCCTGGCACAAGACCGTTCTGTTTGCTTGACTATTTTCCAAACGATTATTTAATGGTTGTAGACGAAAGTCATGTTACCATTTCGCAAGTACATGCCATGTATGGTGGTGATAGAAGTCGTAAAGAAAATTTGGTAGAATACGGTTTTAGATTGCCAGCTGCCATGGATAACAGACCTTTAAAGTTTGAAGAATTTGAAGCGTTGCAAAATCAGGTCATTTATGTTTCAGCTACTCCAGCCGATTACGAAATGCAAAAAACAGATGGAGTTTACGTAGAGCAAGTCATTAGACCTACAGGCTTATTAGATCCTATTATTGAGGTACGTCCAAGCTTAAATCAGATTGATGATTTAATCGAAGAAATACAAGAGCGTGTAGAAAAAGACGAACGTACTTTAGTTACAACATTAACAAAGCGTATGGCAGAAGAATTGGTAAAATACTTAACACGCATTGCCATTCGTTGTCGTTATATTCACAGTGATGTAGATACTTTAGAACGTGTAGAAATCATGCAGGATTTACGTAAAGGAATTTTTGATGTTTTGGTTGGTGTTAACCTATTGCGAGAAGGTTTAGACTTACCTGAAGTATCTTTAGTGGCTATTTTAGACGCTGACAAAGAAGGTTTCTTACGTTCTAATCGTTCTCTAACCCAAACTGTTGGTAGAGCAGCGAGAAACTTAAATGGTAAAGCGATTATGTATGCAGACACTATTACCAAAAGTATGCAACAAACCATAGACGAGACTAATTACAGACGCGAAAAGCAAATTGCTTATAACACGGCAAATAAAATAACACCAAAGGCTCTAAACAAAAGTTTAGATAGTGCTTTAGCTAAAAACTCTGTGAGCACATACAAAACAGAACTCGATGCCAAATTAGCAGCAGAGCCAGAAAGCGAATACTTAACTAAAGCTCAACTCGAAAAGAAAATAAGAGAAAAGCGCAAGCAAATGGAACAAGCCGCAAAAGCATTAGACTTTATGGAAGCGGCTAAATTTAGAGATGAAATTACAGCTTATCAAGAAAAATTGGAAAAACTGAAAGTAAAGTAGAAACCGGTTATCTAATTATATTGAACCTTAAAAATATCTATTAAGAAGTCTGGCGGAACAATTTTGTTAGGAAAACTGTCCATTAAATCTAAAACTCTATTTATAGATTCATGGCTCAAACCCATACGTAATCCAAAATTATGAATCTTTGCCAACTGTTTAGGAGAAACTTTATGGTCTAAATTCATTAAAAGTACCAATCTATGAAACTGAACAATACGCTCACTATGCGTCTTTAAATGCACATAAGTTACAGGATGTTTAAAAAGATATTCAAAGTCTTCTTTAGAAATATCCAATTGTTTGGCTATACTAAATAAGAAATTATACTCAATAGTCTTTATATTTTCATCTGTCTGAGCAAAAGCTATCATCTCAGAAAGCAAACTCAATTTTTCAGCACGGTTGATCATTTGTAGAGGGAATTAATTAACGTTGTAAAGTTACAGAGGTACATTATTTTATTGTCGTTGATATAATGTATCTTGTCGAAAAATTAAATGTACTTAGTCGGTATTTTTAAACTTTTATCAAGCTCTAAAGCCTATAATAGTATGCGTTTCGCCCAATTTTTATTAATTTTTTGTCTACTTTTTTGTTTCAAAATAAAAGCTCAAAGCACTGCTTCTAAACAGGTTACAGCTTTTACTATTGAAGCACCTCAGCTAGATACTCTAAAAACAATTTGGGTGTATTTACCAAAGAATTATAAAAATTCTGAAAAAGCCTATCCTGTCATTTATATGCACGATGCTCAAAATTTATTTGATGATAAAACCTCTTATGCTGGAGAATGGAAAGTAGATGAATATGTAGACTCTCTTACTCAAAACGAAAGTATAATAATTGGTATAGAGCATGGCAATGAAAAAAGAATAGATGAATTAACACCTTATAAGCATGAAAAATATGGAGGTGGACAAGGTGAGACTTACGTAACGTTTATAAAAAACACTCTGAAACCACATATAGATGTTACATACCGAACTAAGTCAGAAGCGGAACACACTACTATTTTTGGAGC